>CAXMPB010000228.1:0-13289 GCA_964195035.1 Cellvibrionaceae bacterium
AAAAAAGACCAGCCTGCTATTGTTGCACGCTTTATTAATAATAAGGTTTTAGAAGCCCGCAAGCAATATCCGGCCCCTTCGAGCTACTTAGAATAAGACATCATTTATCGCAATACCTTGTCGTAATAAATTGTCGCAATCACCGGCTAACGCTTTTCTTTTTCTACATTGGGCAGTTTTATTTTAGTATCTGAGGTGATGACAAACCGTCATTTCATCTCGACTCTATCATTAAAGGCGAGACAAAAAATATAAAAACTGTTGTGGGAAAATGGATAACAAAAACTAAACTGTCGATAAACTTCTGTGTGACTTAGTCATAAAAATAATTAGACGTGACCTTACGCGTCACTGACTCTCGTATTAATTTATCATTAATGATGAACTCTGGAGACGATAAACTTTATAGGGACGGACGCGCTAGAAGCAGTTTCGCATGAGGATACTTGTCACCAATAATGTCTTATCGTAATGACGGAAGCACGAAAAAAGAGCACAGTAAGAACAGTCAAAATAGTATAAAAAATAGTTTTTCAGGTATTTATTTTACATCAGGCGACTTTTAAGCTAGCCGACTAATATTTTTAAATCGCATCTCTTCATCAAACTCTATTTTAAAAGAACCCACTACACCCTCGTGACCCACAAAAGGCTGCAAAATATTTGCCGGAAAACGAATACTACGTCCTTCACGTGTTTGGGTGAAAACAGATCGCGCGACTCCTTGGTATAACTTGAGATATTCGTCTGCAGCAATATTTAACGAGACAATTATTTCAGACATATCTTAAAGCCGTAATATTTATGATTCAGTTATCGTTTTTAGGATTAACCTAAAACGATAACGGGTGCGAAAAATCTTTACCTGTTATTGGTGCTTACAGGAAGCTTTAGAATCAGGTCGCAACCGTCGACAGCTGCTCCTGCATCGCCTAAAAGCACCCACTGCGGGTGCATTATAAACCACATCCCTGTGGCCACATTGGTCGCTAGCGAATTCTAAAACTTTCTAAGTGCATCAAGAGCTCGTGTAGACTTTAGTGATGATCTGCAGAACACCCGAAAGCCACAAGGGAATAGATACCCATGAGTGGCTCGACTGCGGTTTTTAAGTTTAACCCAGTTTAATCTTTTTGCAATTTTGACAAGCATCAACTAAATCTTTTAGCTCACCCATCGCTACAGAGAAAATAGCAAAGTCATTCTCTACATTAGACTCTAGCTCTGCAGCCATTATTCTCCAACGTGTTACAACGGGTGAATATTGATGCATCCATAATTGTAAAGCTTCTTCTAATGAATATTTTTTACCGGCCAAATTTAACAAACTAATACTCATCATGCGCAATGCTTTATCGATATCATCGATAAGAGACTCTCTCGCTTTTGCTTGCCAGTGGTTATCAACTTTGACATTACTAACCGCAATAGCAAACCAATACAATCCTAATTTATCACCTAATAAGTGATGCATCTCAACAGCACTCGCAACATCACTATTTTTATCCACCACAGATTCTGCCACACCAAGCCCTGAAAACAAATAACCTGGCATTGCCATTAGATTTGCCCAGTTATTTTTAAGCCCTAGACTTTCAAAGTGTTCACATTTATCGCTCCAAGCCTGTTTCTCGACATCACTCAGTACTTTTGGTGTCTCTTTAATAACATTGATCACATGATCTGCAAACAACGGAACATTTTTTGTAAGATCTAGACGACCGCGATGGTTACGCAAAAACCAACGGGTGCCACGTCGAACACGTCGCATCATGCTAATCAATAATAACAACTGATCATTGGCAGGGACTTTATAATCCATTGCTTCAACGGAGCTTTGAAACTCGTCAAAACGAAAGACATCACGTGCGGCAACATAAGCAATCGCAATATTTGCGGCTGACTCACCCGTTGATTCAATGATGCGCTGGAAAAAGGTGATGCCCATATTATCGACCATGTCGTTGGCCAACTGGGTAGCTATAATTTCTTTACGTAAAATATGACTATGAATTTTTGCTTTATAATTTTTGAGTAATTGCTTAGGAAATGCTTTTTCAACCCAAGCAGATAAGTATAAGTTATTAGCAACTTCATCGACCGCAAGTTCTTCTTTGAGTTGGCTTTTAACGTAACAATTTAATACCGCTAGTTCTGGACGAGTCAATGATTGTCCATTAGCTACGCGCTCAACTAACTCCTCATCAGTAGGAATGAATTCCAACTCGCGATTTAGACGGCCACTGCTCTCTAAAGAATTAATTAGGCGACGGTACTCGTTATTACGTGCAAGCCCTTCTTTTTCGGCCAAGCTAATTGATTGCGTTTGATAATAATTATTTTTTAACACCATTTCGGAAACAGTGTCTGTCATTGAAACCAGCAGGCGATTGCGCTGACTTTCTGTTAATTCGCCTTTAACCACAAACTCGTTGAGTAAAATTTTAATATTGACTTCGTGATCAGAGCAATCAACACCTGCGGCATTATCAATAAAGTCGGTGTTACAAAAGCCACCCTTTAAAGCAAACTCTATTCGACCTAGTTGACTAGCACCTAAATTACCGCCTTCACCAAAGACTTTACAGCGAAGATCAGCGCCGTTGACACGCAAGCCATCGTTAGCTTTATCGCCAACATCTGCATGTGTCTCGGCACCCGACTTAACATAAGTACCAATTCCACCATTCCAAATTAGATCGACAGGGGCTTTTAATAAGGCATTTAATAAATCAACCGGTGTCAGTTTGTTTTCAGAAATATCAAAACATTTTTTCATCTCGGGGCTAATAGCAATAGATTTAGCATTGCGAGAAAAAATACCGCCACCTTTGGAAATTAATTTTTTATTATAGTCTTCCCAGCTTGACCTCGGCATATTGAAAAGGCGCTCGCGCTCGACAAAGGTTTTTGCTGAGTTTGGAGTGGGGTCAATAAAAATATGTAGGTGGTTAAACGCTGCCGTTAGGCATATATGTTTTGACATCAACATACCGTTACCGAAGACATCCCCCGCCATATCACCAATACCAATGACACTAAAGTCTTGCTCTTGTACGTTGATATCTTGTTCTTTAAAGTGACGCTGCACCGAGACCCAAGCACCACGCGCGGTTATTCCCATACCTTTATGATCGTAACCTTGGCTACCGCCCGAGGCAAAAGCATCCCCTAACCAATGCTTGTATTCAAAGGATATCTCATTGGCAATATCAGAAAACGTTGCCGTACCTTTATCGGCAGCCACAACTAGATAAGGATCATCACCATCGAGACGCACCACATTAACGGGTGGAATAACTTTACCTTTAACTAAATTATCAGTGATATCTAATAAGCCACGAATAAAGGTTTGATAACAGGCAATGCCTTCTTTTATAAAGCTATCTCGGCCATTTTGCATATTGGCCTGTTTGGCAATAAAACCACCTTTTGCACCATTGGGTACAATCACCGCATTCTTAACTTGCTGTGCCTTAACTAGGCCTAATACTTCTGTACGGAAATCTTCATTTCGATCAGACCAACGCAAACCACCGCGGGCGACTTTTCCACCGCGCAAATGCACACCTTCAACTCGTGGCGAATAGACAAATATTTCAAATTTAGGGCGCGGTTCAGGAATACCAGAGATTTCTCGGGGGTTAAATTTAAAGCTTACATATGCTTTTGGTTTACCATCGACTAATTGATAAAAGTTAGTGCGTAGCGTGCTATTAATAAAGTCTAAAAAACGACGTAATATTCTGTCGTCATTAAGGTTGCTCACTGCATCGAGAAGAGCGACTATTTCTTCATTAAGTATATTCGTGTTGCGACTTTTACACTCTGGATCAAAATGCGTATGAAATAGAGCGACTAGCTGCCGTGTAATATCAGGATAAGACAATAGCGTTTGCGTTATAGACTCTTGACTGAAAGGAAACAACGTTTGCTTCATGTAAGACGCATACGCACGCAAAACAACAACCTCTCGCCAATTAATTTTAGCCGATAGTACTAGGCCATTAAATCGATCATTGTCGGCCTCCTTTGCCCATATATGAGTAAAAGCATCTTCAAAACGCTCTTTAAGCTCGCCAAAATTGGCACACGCTAATAATAATTCGCTATCTAATTCAAAGTCGTGCAACCAAATATATTGCCCATCTACACATAGCTTATAGGGGTGCTCGCCAATGACTTTTAAATCCATTTTTTCTAATACCGGAATCACATCCGAAAGAATTAAGGGCGAGCCTAGATTAACCATTTTAAAATGGATCCGATGACTAGATACATCGCTTAGTGGGCATAAATTTAAAGCGAGGGTTTGCTGATCATTGAGGCTCTCGATAATATGTATATCTTGCAGAGCCGCTTGGGCATTAAAGCTATCTTGATACGATGCAGGAAAACTTGAAGCATAACGTTTAGCAACCTCTGCGCCCTTTTCATCGCCAAAGTGTCCTTGCAAGGTCTCTTCTAATGAAGACCCCCATGTATGCGCCAAGGCTTTAATTTTTAGCTCAAGTGATGCCCCATCCCATTGCGTGCTTTGCTCTTCACGAATACGGAAAGTCACATAAAGACGGCATAGTACTGACTCGGAGTAATACATGCCAAATTCATTGGATTCAGCCCCCACTGCGTCAGATAACAAATTGATTATGTTTTCACGCAAGGGTGTTGAAAACACCTCGCGAGGAACATAAACCATGGCAGTAACAAATGTATTCGTCGCATCAGCACGCATAAATAGACGTACTTTAAGACGCTCGTTAATTTGTGATATACGTAAAATAGACTCGGTTAAACGCATGCCATTACTTTGAAGTAATTCATCTCTTGGATAAGTCTCAAGCACTTGTCGGATAACGCGTCCGTTATAACTGGTTAAATCTGTATTGATACTTTTATAAAGTCGCGTAATTTTGGCGCGGACAATCGGAATATCAAAGACACTTGCTCGATACGCAGCAGAAGTATAGAGACCAACAATGTGGTGTTTGCCAATTAAATTACCGCGCTCATCATAATCTTTAATTTTAATTTGATCGGAATACGCATGACGATGAACCGTAGAACGGATGGGCAATTTACTAAAAGCAATGAGTCTTTTTTGGCTACCTTTGGTGAAGTCTTGACGTTTTATAACGCTCGCGATTAACGCATCGTCTTTTAAAATACCAGAGACGCTTTGTTTGTCGACTGTAGCCACAAATTTTCTTGAGGAATCGCGCTTTAAAGGCGTGTAGGCATATCCCATAAAAGCGAAGTTATTGGTGGTTAACCAAGATAAAAACTGCTCGGCCTCATGAATAGCCGTTTTTGAGTGAACCTTGTTAAAACCCGCTAAAGATTTCCGAATAGCTCGCACTGCGCCCAGTGTTTTTGCGTAGCCACTGGTCACTAATTTAATGTCACCCAAAGTCGAGCGAATAGAGCTAGCAATAGCTTTAAACTCTTTTTCGTCAGCTTGGCGATTAACTTCAAAATATAATAACGCCTCTTTACTATCTGCTGCGCGCGCCTTCTCAAAAGACTGAATAGAAAGTAATTTTCCCGATTTGTCGCGGCTTACCGCCAGCGGGGTACTTTTAACCGCACGCACCTCTAGGCCATGGTTGGTAAGGGCCATGCGCACCGAGTCCATTAGAAACGGGGTGTTTTGACAGTGCACCATAATAATGGAGCGCGAGCACTGCCAAAGATTCTCTTTCGGTGTCGGATTAAATACCTTTATGGAGGCCCGTCTATTGAAGGTTTTAATAAATTCATAGGCTTCGTTAACCAACCCAAATACATCTTCTTGCGTTCTATTTTCGAGATCAGACAAGGGGTATTGATTAAAAAATTCATTGGCAAACAACTGAACAGATGAGGCGGCTGCTTGTGATAATTTAACTTTTATAATATTGTATAATTGTTGCTCAAATACTGATGAAGGACTTGTTATTATTATACTCATGTCTGTATTTATCTCCATATATAGATGTTCGTTTATTACAGCATAGTCCAGACTGGGTTAGCGATCAATTTTAGTGCATTATCTTCGCAAGAACCACTGATTTCCGGTATGATGCCGCCCTTTGTTTACCTCTTTTATACCTTAAGGCATACAGCATATGAGCGAGCTATCTTCTTTAACAGCGGTTTCACCTATTGATGGGCGTTATGGCAGCAAAACATCAAGCTATCGATCTATATTTAGTGAATATGGATTGATTCGTTATCGTGTTGAAGTCGAAATCCGTTGGTTGCAATGTCTAGCCGAGCATCCACAAGTTAATGAAGTGCCCACCTTAAGTGACAGCGCCAATCAAAAGCTAGAGTCTATCCTCGACAACTTTGATGAGAGCCATGCCACGCAAATCAAAAATATAGAAGCAACCACTAATCACGATGTTAAAGCAGTCGAGTATTTCTTAAAAGAACAGTTCGAGTCGGACGCTGAACTCAACGCAATCAAAGAATTTGTTCATTTTGCCTGTACCAGCGAAGACATTAACAACCTCTCGCATGCCTTGATGCTAAAAGCCGGTCGCGCTGTTTTAGTCGCTCAATTAGAACAAACAACTAGCACTATGACAGCACTTGCGAAAGCCTATGCGGCTATACCGATGCTAGCTCGCACCCATGGCCAAACTGCTTCGCCAACGACTGTTGGCAAAGAAATTGCAAATGTTGTTGCGCGTCTCAGGCGCCAATTAAACACGATTAATAAGGTAGAACTACTCGGCAAGATAAATGGTGCTGTGGGCAACTATAATGCACATTTATCGGCCTATCCAAATATTGATTGGCAAGCGAGCGCACAAACATTTGTAACGGGGCTAGGCTTAAGTTGGAACCCTTATACAACTCAAATAGAACCGCACGATTATATTGCCGAATTATTCGATGCCATTGCACGCTTTAATACCATCATGATCGACTTTAACCGTGATATCTGGGGTTATATCTCTGTGGGCTACTTTAAGCAAAAAACCATTGCAGGCGAAGTGGGTTCATCAACAATGCCTCACAAAGTAAATCCTATCGACTTTGAAAACTCAGAAGGCAACCTTGGTTTAGCCAATGCTATTTTTCAACACTTAGCCAGCAAGCTACCTATTTCTCGCTGGCAGCGAGACTTAACCGATTCAACCGTACTTAGAAATATGGGCGTTGGTTTTGGCTATTGTGCAATTGCCTATGCATCTGTGCTTAAGGGCTTGAGTAAATTAGAAATTAACGAAGAAAAATTAGCCGCCGATTTAGATAATAGCTGGGAGGTACTAGCGGAGCCTATTCAGACAATTATGCGTCGCTATGGCGTTGATGAACCTTATGAAAAACTCAAAGCACTGACTCGCGGCCAAAAAATTACACCAGAAATACTCAGTGATTTTGTTGAAACATTAGAAATCCCAGAGTCGGCTAAAGCCGATATCAGAAATATGACTCCGAGCAGCTATATTGGTAATGCTATTGATCAAGCAAATGCTATTGATGAGTAAAAAAAGAACAAATTAAAGTGCAATCATATCAAAAAATATAGTTGCACTTATAACTTTGTGGCCTGAACTGCCTACTTAAATTATAAATCAATGCCTAAAACTGCACCATTATAAGCGGGTGTGAAAAACTGTAAGCGCATAGAGCAACCATCCGCGGTCTCGCCCGTTGCTAAATTAAAACGCATGCCGTGGCTGGGACACTGGATAAAACCATCGTTTAGGCTGCCTCGAGTCAGCGGCATTTGCTGATGAGGGCATTGATTAAGTAATAAATAGCGCCGACCGCCTTCTTGGATTAATAATAAAGGGCGCCCTTCAATTTGAAAGCTGCGACAATAACCGTCGTACAAATTAATTAAGCGCTCAAGCCCATGAAATGCCAAAATTAGCTCCTCGTGAATGATGCAATGAAGACTGAAATACTATCATGATAAAAGTAACGGCCATTCCCTATCAAGCTAATTGTGAAGGGTTATTTAATTTACTTCGCGACTTACCCTTTGCCTGTTGGCTAGATAGCGGCAAGCCACGATCTGAATATGGTCGCTACGATATTATCAGTGCCCTACCCGTTACTCGCTTAGTCACCGCCAAGAACCAAACCACTATTTATGATTGCCAATCGCCTAGTTATGACTACCATGAGCGCAACAGGCATAGGGGTAATCCTCTAAGTCTTATACAAGATGAATTAAAAAAACTGACGAAGACCCGAGTTTTTTCAAATAATGACATGACTTTTGAAGATACAGTTGCCCTAGACACGGTTACCAAAAGCATCTTTACCGAAGACAAAGTCTCCAAAGACACGGCTATCGAAGCTTCAGTCAATGGTGGCGAAAACCATAATGAACACCATGACATCCCCTTTAGCGGCGGTGCAATTGGTTATTTTTCCTATGACCTTCATCAATGCCTCAAACTGCCCGCAAACTGCAATAACGTCAAAGACGCTATCCTAAATTCTAATGACACCGCACAAAGTTCTAATTTTGATGATATGCAAGTTGGCATTTATCACTGGGCCATTATTCAAGACCATCAACTGCAACAGGCTTATATTACAAGCCTACCCGAGTGCGACCCACTGACCTTACAGATCATTACTGGCAAGCTTAATAGTCTTGCCAATCATGCCATGACGGCATCAAAACCCTCAAAGATAGAGGTTGAGCCCTTAGAATCGTCAATATCGAAAGAGAAATACACGGATAGCTTATCGGCCATTAACGAATATATTCTGGCTGGCGATACTTATCAGGTGAATTTTGCCCAACGCTTTCAAGGCAAGTATAAAGGCGACCCTTACATTGCCTACCAACAACTACGCGACGCGATGGCATCGCCCTTTTCTGCCTACCTGCAATTAGGTGAACAGGCCATTATGTCGCTGTCTCCCGAACGGTTTTTACAAGTAGTTGATAATCAAGTCCTCGCTCAACCCATCAAAGGCACCTTGCGCCGAGACAACAATCCTGAGGTCGATAAGCATCAAGCCGAGGTCTTACAAAATGATGAAAAAAATCGCGCTGAAAACTTAATGATTGTCGATCTTCTTCGCAATGACATTGGTCAACACTGCATACCCGGCAGCATCAGTGTTAAGACCTTATTTGGGCTGCAAAGTTTTCCGAACGTACATCATCTTGTCAGCGATATTATCGGCACACTTAAAACAGAATCTAGCAGCATAGACCTCTTTAGAGATTGTTTTCCTGGAGGCTCTATTACAGGAGCCCCTAAAAAGCGTGCAATGGAGATTATTAAAGAACTAGAAACTGGGTCTAGAGGGGTTTACTGCGGCAGTATTGGCTATATCAACAATAATGGCGATATGGATACCAATATTGCCATACGCACCGTTAGTTGCGATGGAGAACAACTAACGTGCTGGGGTGGCGGTGGCATTGTTGCAGACTCCAATGCCGATGATGAATACCAGGAAAGCTTAGATAAAATTAACCGAATATTAACTATTTTATCGCCTAAAGCAAAAACACCAATAGCGTAAATAGAAACCAGCACATTGTTGATCTACACGGGATAAGACCAGCACCACCTGCAGCTTTCATTCAATGACATAGTCTCTTGTCACATTGCGCTTTTATTTTAGTTTAGATGCCCAAATAGCTAGCTTATGCTTCATCGTCAATTGGGATATTTGAGCCTCTGGTACTGGCTGAATAACGCTGTCATGTACGAGCAGACGATATATATATTCGATTTTTTCAGCTGCAGAGTCTGTTGCTTCAAATTCGACGACACCTCTTTCTTCGCCGTATTTCATGCCTTCAGTGATTGCTTTTTTGACTAACTCTTTTTCATTTTTAAGTTTCTTCATCTTTCAATATACCTTTAATCCTTTTGCAAATTGGTTAGATATTTAAGTTAAGTCACGGATGTTATGCCCTATCATTCAGGCCCTTAGTTGTCATACCTAAAAGCCTGTCGGGCTTAGGCGATAAAACAGTCGCCTACTATTTCCTCGAAAATCAAGCTAATCATAAGGTCTAGATCAGTGGTGTAAAATGCTGCTCCACCATACATCTCTTCACATGTTTCTATGAGGAATATCACTGGAGTTACAACGACGACATCTGCGTTAGTCGAACTCGTTAAACATCTATCGCTTAGAGTCTAGACCTCAACTCTCATTTAATTATTTATAGATACGTATCATTCATAAGATTTTCTACCATCAACATTTCAAGTGAAACATATAAACAATTGAAATCAATAACTCTTTAGAAGCTACTTTAAGTTATTTAAGAAACTGCTGTAAGCCATTGATAAAAATAAACTAAAATACTATAAATTGTGAGACTTTAAAAACAACACACCCTATATAGGGTTAAAAACGAACAAAAAGCAATAATGACTTTAACTATGTTTCACGGAAGCGATTGATTATATCTTGATGAACAAAAAAATAATTTAAGGTTTAAACAATCACCTTGGATCAATCTTCCATATCTCTATTAGTCGTTTCTCACTCGAGACGACACATTTTACCTTGAATTTTTCGCCCGCCTGAAGTGCAGAGGCCGCTGTCTCGTAATAAATATAGATTTGATAAAGCTCAGACTTTTCTAAATAACGACTCTCAATCATATTAACTTCATAGCTAAAGGGGATGGTGACCGCTTCTTTTAGCCGAGTTTCACACAATAATGCCGCCTCACCAATAGAACTAATATAACTAGCCTTTGATTTGAACGCCGCGATAGGGGGTAATTGATCATAAATACGTTGCTTGGCAGCCAACCGTGCCGCCTTTTTAAGTTCAGCGATCTCGTCGGCGCTTGGACCTGCCATTAAATTAACAAAAGCCAAGGTGCCGAAAATTGAGGCATTGATAAGTACGAGTACGCCAATGGCGAGGAATAAGAACTTTTTTGTTGGCATTAAAAAGTAATACTTTGTATTGAGAGAAAGCGCTTATTTGTTACGTAAATAGAAGACATAACAAAGGACCAAAAAATGAACAGCTAAAAATAGTGGTAAGCGCCAAACTAATTAATAAACAGGCAAGGAAATATTTTCAAACAACTCATCTAGCTCAAGCTTAGAGGAGCAGCTGTATGCCTTTTCAACCATATTACGACTAAGATGTGGAGCAAAGCTTTCAATAAACTCATACATAAAGCCTCGAATAAAGGTTCCTCGTCTAAAACCAATTTTGGTGATGCTTGGCTGAAATAATTTGCTGGCATCAAGTGCAACAAGATCTTTATCCAACTCTTCATCGTAGGCCATTTTGGCAATAATACCCACACCTAGACCTAGGCGAACGTAGGTTTTAATGACATCGGCATCGGCCGCAGTAAATACGATACGTGGCACTAGTCCGCGCACCATAAAGGCTTCGTCTAGTTTAGAGCGGCCCGTAAAACCAAAGACATAAGTCACAATCGGATGTTTGGCAACCTCTTCTAAGGTGAGTTCAGAGAGCTGACACAAAGGATGATCTTTTGGCACAACAATCGCTCGATTCCACTCGTAACAGGGCATCATAATGAGGTCGCTAAACAACTCCATTGCCTCAGTTGCGATAGCAAAATCTACCGTGCCGTCGGCTGCCATTTCCGAGATCTGCATCGGTGTACCTTGATGCATATGCAATGAGACATCTGGATAGCTTTCAATAAAATTACCGATGACTTGAGGCAATAGATATCGCGCTTGAGTATGGGTTGTAGCAAGTGACAAACTGCCTTTTTTATCATTGCTAAACTCTTGAGCAACTTGCTTAATGCTTTCGACTTTACGCAGTATCTCGCCGGTTGTCTGCAAGATCGCCTCACCAGCAGGAGTGATGCGTGTCAAGTGCTTTCCGCTACGAGAAAAAACTTCCACGCCAAGCTCGTCTTCTAATAATCGGATTTGCTTGCTGATACCGGGTTGAGATGTATATAAACTCTGCGCTGTTGCCGACACATTAAGATCATGGTGAGCAACTTCCCATATATAACGCAATTGCTGAAGCTTCATACTTCCCTCCGAAGTTGGTAGTGATAGAAGTCGATAGTCATAATAGATAAATACTAGTTATAAAAAAATCAATAACTATTCTTTTAGAGAATAGTCGAGTTAATGATTTATGCCAATGTTTTTGGCAAAATCTTAAGATAAATTACATGATTTATAACTTTAGACTATATCTCTTCTATATTGTTAGCAAGTGTATGCGTTATTTCAATTTTTATAGATTAGATCAGAGGATGTAATATCAGCAGCTACCATAAGCCAAGTTGATTTTGAGACTCGCTTTGATGCAGCGCCATAGGGAAATTAGGAATCATATAAACCGGTACTTTAGACCGACTTAATACTTTTTGGGAGACACTGCCTAAGGCTGTTGGTGATCTTAATTCTGGCGAATTACTACCCAGTATAATTAAGCTTGCGTCTATTGCTTGGGCAGCCTCTAGTATCACCTCTTCTGGCGCGCCTGTTTTCACAATCACTTCACCTAATTGTAAAAGATCAATGCTGCCGTCAACAAACTCATCGCTTAAGGCATCGATAACTTGGACTTTAACCTCAGAGACCATCGATGCTAAGCCTTTGGTGGTGATTTCACGACTAGCATCTGGATCGAGATACGCATTAATCAATGCATGACCCAACATACCCAGCGGCTCTATCGCATGCACAACAATCAATTTGGCATCATGTTTTTTAGCAAGCTCGGCACCGTGTTGTAATAAACACGGTGTAAACACAGTAAGGTCTATAGCCAGTAATATAGTTTTAATCACAAAAATAACCCTGAATACTGATGTGGAGCGTGACCACATCCTAGGTGTTAATTAGCTCTAATTTTACATTTAATAAGAGCGGTATCTATTTAGAATAGCAGGCTTTTTGCGGTATGAAAGGTTGTCGATAGACGCTTTAGGAATAGAACGCGCCTATACAAACATTTATTGAGCTATGTCTACATTTGGCGATTAAAAAACAATCAAGTTCCGCACTTACTCATTGGCAATGCCATGGGGAACATGCCCTGTAGCAACATGGTCACGAGCAGAATCACAATGTAGCGGCTGATCATCAAAGAATACATCGGCACCATAGGCTTTTAAAAACTCGCCCTTTGGCAGGCCACCTAAAAATAGCGATTCATCAATCCGTACATTCCATGCTCTTAGGGTGCGAATAACACGCTCGTGAGCAGGTGCAGAACGTGCGGTGACTAGTGCTGTACGTATTGGGCAATCATCTCCATCAAATTGTGCTTGCAAGCGCTGTAGCGCTGATAAAAATGCTTTAAATGGGCCGCCTGTTAATGGCGTTTTTGCGGAT
>CAXMPB010000229.1:0-1823 GCA_964195035.1 Cellvibrionaceae bacterium
TAACAACAAATCTTGTTAGCGCATGGGAGGTGAGTACATTAATCCTCCGCGGGTCCATAGTTCATTTAATCCTCGCTGCAAGCCAATTTTGGAGTTGACGCCCACATTGCGATCAAAAATCTCTCCGTAGTTACCCACTGCTTTCAAAATACGATACACCCATTCGTCATCGAGACCTAAAGGCTTGCCAATGCCGGGCTCTGCTCCCAATAAAAACCGAATATAAGGGTCTTTGCTGTCTTTTTTGAGACGATCAACATTGTTTTTTGATATGCCCTTCTCTTCCGCCTCGATGGTGGCGTAGAGCGTCCAGCGCACGATGTCACGCCATTGGCTATCATTGTCGCGAACAGCCGGCCCTAGTGGTTCTTTCGAAATACTATCTTTTAATAAGATATAAGATTTTGAATTAATGGCGTTTTCGCCTATTAACGAACTAAGGATCGATAAGTCTGTGGAATACAGGTCACATCTGCGTGCAAAAAAACTATCTTCCGTGGCCTCTGAGGAGATAAATTCGAGTATTTTGATATCCAAGTCATGGTGGGCGATGTGATTTTTCATGTTAATTAATGATGTGGTGTTTTTTTCTATGCAAATGGACGTGCCTGGGCCAAAGTCCTCGAGCGCAGTTTTGTTACCACTTTTCCATGCAATAAAACCTTGTCCATCGTAAAAGTTGATGCCTGTAAAATCTATCCCTAAACTTACATCTCGGCCGTATGTCCAAGTGGTGTTGCGGATTAATACATCAATTTCATTATTTTGTAAGGCAGAAAAGCGAACGCTAGAGCCAAGTACGAGATAATCCACCTTATGCTGATCTTTGAGTACGGCTGCAGCCAAGGCTTTGCAGTAGTCTACATCAAGTCCTGCCCATTCGGCCTCATCATCAATTCGGGAAAATCCAGCAGACCCACCCCTAACGCCACATAAAAGCTCGTCTCGCTCGATGATATCTTGTAGTGTGCCGGCGCTGGACACTGGGGATAAGCTCAATAAATATATCGATATACTATAAAAAGCAATAAATTTTAATGAAACCATTAATATATCCTTTAAGTTTTCGGTTATCGTCTATTATTAATAGTATAGATGACTTAAACCTAAAAACTGCATTTAGCTTACAAGTTATGAACTGTTTCGTGGTGTTGTGTTCAGAGCACTTATGCCGCAAAGCAATAGAGGCCCACGACTGACCCTACTATGGTTTTAGGTAGTGAGGTGATAATTGGGTTATAGTTTGTAATGAGTAAATGAATTTCTGCACCTTGATTACAGGTAGGTAATCCCACTGTATTTATGAAACACATTAAGTTTTGGCAGGAATTCAGTATTAGTAAGCGCTTGGCCGGTAGTTTTGGAATTGCTGCGCTGTTTACACTGCTGGCCAGTGGCTTGGGTATTTTTACATTGGTTCAAAGTACGCAGTCATTGAAAATAATAACAACTCAATATTTGCCTTATCTCTCATCTGCTCACGAGCTTGCCGAACGATCTCGGGCTATATCAGCTAAGTCACAGGTGTTAATAAACTCACGCAACCAATCCACACGTCGATCGGTTGTCGATCAAATAGATGATGAATTTCGCCTAATGGCAGAGTTAATTGAAGTGCTTACACCTTCTGGTATTGATAGTCTAAATACCATAATAATAACCAATAAGAATTTACGGGATGGATTTCAGCAGCTGAATGCTTCAGTTGAGCAGCAAATTGTCATAAAAAAAAGCAGTGCTAGGGTATACCGCTTGCTGATTCGATCGGCAAAGCAGCGTGATGAATATTTTAATGATCTTGTTAATGTAGATATTGACGGCAT
>CAXMPB010000230.1:0-7337 GCA_964195035.1 Cellvibrionaceae bacterium
AAAAGACGTTTTATAAAAGTTTATACTATAGAGCTTGCAGTGTACTTTACCTGTTTTTGGCTATATTCCTACAAGCATATATAGTATTGGTGACTTTTCTTGGCCTTGTGCTTTTTATCTGCAAGTTATATAACAAGTTAAAGCATGCCAATAGCGTAAACACTTCGAGTGTTGAGGGTTTAGAATAATAACGGAGTCAACTTATGAATATTAAGCTCTGCCCAAAAGCATTTTTTTTAAAACACTTGTATATAATTAGTTTTCTGTTGTTTGCAAATATTCTAGGGATAGTTGCTACGTATTACTTCGATCCCGTTTCTGGGCTGATTTTTTTATTTTTATCTATTGATACGATGGTGTCAATCCACGAGAGTCTTGTATTTTCCGTAAGAAAATTCTTCGGGGCTTCAGGATTTTTATACTATTCTTGGGTCATTCCCTATGGTGTCGTTTTAGTATTGCTTATTATCGCATACTCAAAATTCTGGTTTCAACAGCCAAAGAGAACAAGTATTTGCTGTCAACGAAAGCCATAAAGGCTTAAGAATAGCTGAGCATATTTTTAAGCTAGCCGAAAAAAAGCGACTAATTTGGGCGTGATTTTTTTTATCTTCTTACTGATACCGCTATCAAATACTTTAAGTGCTTCAAGTTCTCTATATGTAGTCGTAATAATGCGCTAAAACTATTCGAGAGACTAAACAATACAGCGAGCTTTGCCCCGATACGGAAACTATGATGTGCAAGAACTTATGTATATAAAGTTAATCACTAACAGGCGTAGGCAATACCAAAAGCCTTTAGCCTTCGTTACCAGGCACTCTGAGTCACTTTTAAGGAGTAAAGCTTGAGTCTACCGCATACCTTTAAATTTGAAGGGCGTCAGGTTAAATATGGTGTCAAAGGCGAGGGGGAGCCTGTTATTTTGGTGCATGGCACGCCTTGGTCGTCATTTAACTTAAGGCATCTAATTCGAGATTTATCCTGTCATTACAAAGTCTACTACTTTGATCTTCTTGGGTATGGAGAGTCGGATAAAAGTAAAGCAGACGTTTCTCTAGGAATACAAAATAAGCTACTAGACGCTTTAGTGGATCATTGGGGATTAGAGCGCCCCTACATAGTTGGTCACGATTTTGGTGGGACTACAGTATTAAGAAACCATTTGTTAGACAAGCGTGAATATAGAAAAATTGTTGTGATAGATCCTGTTGCGTTATCGCCTTGGGGGTCGCCATTTTTTAAGCACATTAAAAAAAATGAAGATGCTTTTGCCGGTGTCCCTGATTATATTCATTGTGCGATTGTCGAAGCATATATAAAAACTGCGGCTCATCAAAATTTGGATAAAGATACGATTAATGGGATATTAGCCCCCTGGGTTGGCGAGCAAGGTCAGCAAGCATTTTATAGACAAATTGCACAAGCAGACTCAAAATTCACCGATGAATTTCAAGAGAAATTTCATGAAGTAAATGCTCCAGTTCTAATATTATGGGGTGAAGAGGATCAGTGGATACCTTGTGAGCAAGCCTATTTGCTTCAACGTAAAATAAAAGGCGCTAAACTTTTAACCGTGCCTGATTCAGGACATTTAGTCATTGAAGAAGATCCTGCTACTTTGGTAGCTGAAATACTTATGTTTTTCGATAATTAAATATCATAATGCACCTAAAGAACAAGTAATAGCGTTAGGTTCCATTGGTTTATATTTTTCACGTGTTTTATAAGGTAAATATTTTTGCTTCAAATTAGTCAGAACATCTCTATTAACGATGATGAAATTGAGCTTTCTGCCATCCGTGCTCAAGGCAGTGGTGGTCAAAATGTTAATAAAGTTTCATCGGCGATCCACTTGCGTTTTGATATCATGACATCGTCATTGCCTACTTTTCATAAGACGCAACTATTGAAAATGAAGGATAGGCGTATCAGTAAAGAGGGCGTCATTATTATTAAAGCCCAAAAATTTCGGACTCAAGAAAAAAATCGACTAGATGCACTTGCCCGTCTGCAAGAAATTATTAAGGAAGCTGCCGTTGTACAAAAATCTAGGCGTCCAACTAAGCCTAGTAAAGGTGCTAAAAAAAGACGAATGGATAGCAAAACGCTCCGAGGAAAAACGAAGTCACTACGCGGTAAGGTGACTGAATCATAAAGAGCTACAAGCGAAAGCAAGAACACAAAGTAAAAGCACAAAATTCAATATACGTTTATTAAAAACGAGTGAGTAGAGTGTGTCTATTTGCAACCGAACCCAAGTGTGTTGACATTGATTCGCTCGCTCATCCAATTGATTGTAAGTATCTATAAACTTGCAGTATTAAACGTATCGCAACTCTCGATGCTGCCTTTTTTAAAGCCTGTCTTAAACCAACGCACCCGTTGCTCAGCTGAGCCGTGAGTAAATGACTCTGGTCGAACATAGCCTTGTGATTGCTTCTGCAAGGTATCATCGCCTATGGCTGATGCGGCAGTTAGCGCCTCGTTAATATCGCCCGCTTCTATAATTTGTCGGGTACGGTTTGCATGGTGAGCCCATATGCCTGAAAAGCAGTCAGCTTGTAACTCTTGTCGAACAGAAAGTTGGTTGGCTTGAGTTTTAGAGGCTTTACTTTTAGCTTGTCGTATTTTACTAGAAATACCTAATAAGGTTTGTACGTGATGACCGACTTCGTGCGCAATAACATAAGCTTGTGCAAAGTCTCCGGGGGCACCATGGCGTTTTTTTAAGTCGTTATAAAAGCTAAGGTCAATATAGACTTTTTTGTCCGCAGGACAATAAAACGGGCCAACAGCCGAACTCGCTGTGCCACAGGCCGAGCTAACAGAGCCTGAAAACAATACCAGTGCAGGCTCTTGGTAGTTTTTACCCAGTTGCTGAAAAAGAGGGTTCCAGGTGTCTTCTGTATCGGCAAGTACGACTGATACAAAGTCGGCGAGCTCTTGTTGAGCCGGGCTAATAGCTTGCGATTGGCTTTGGCTGCTAGTTAAGCCACTGCCGCCTGAAAGAAATGGAATGTTAATGCCTAAATATTGTGCGCCTACAATAGCGATGACAATAAATATGCCGTATTTGCGAAAACGCTTACCTAACAGCATAGGTAATAAGCGTAATAACGGCGAGCTACTCGCTCCCATACCTAAGCTTGTGGGGCGTTGCCCGCGTCGGTCTTCAACATTTTTGCTGCGACGTCCTGACTTCCAGCGCACATCTTTCTCCAAATTTATTATCGTTTTTATTATCCCGATCATACAACGTCTGAGTAGATGGGTAAATTATATAAAAGGCCAGAATATAAAAGCACAATAAAAAGAACAAGCTCGATTGAATTTCAATATGTAGTCGTGAAAGGGGAGTTAAATAGAGTGGTTTTTAAATGGAGTCTGATATTTTTAATATTTAGTTAATTGTTTTCAAACAATATTAACTATAAATCGAGCCATCATGTTCTATTTGAACAAGCATCAAGCGCATTTCGAACTCTAGTTGGTAATAATTGGGCAACATATGCAGGCACATGCGATAGAAGGCCTTGTTGTGCTCTTTCTCTTTTAAGTGCGCTAACTCGTGTACTACAATCATATTCAACAAAGCTTCAGATGTTTTTTTAAATATCACACTCACACGCAATTCATTTTTAGCCTTTAATTTACTACCCTGCTTACGAGAAACATAGCTATGTAAGCCTAAAGCGTTATGCACTACATGAATTTTACTGTCGTAAATAACCTTGCTTAAAGGTGATGATTTCTTCATATGTTTATTCTTTAATGTCAGCACATATTCACGTAAATCATTATCGTTATAAATAGAATGAGTGGTTGGATGTCGCTGCAACAAAAAATCAGCCAGCTTGTCATTATCAAGCAGCGCTTGAGATTGCTGAATAACCGTTGGCGGATAATTGGCGAGGTATTTTTGGATCGTTGCCGCAGTTGAGGGTGTTGACATTGATGAGTAATCTAGCCGGTGTTTAACGGTTAACTTGAAAAAACGGGGGAAGCCAAATAACACCCCCCACCTTTTGGATACTTTAAAAAGAATTTAGTACTACGCCCGCGTGAGGATGGATAGCATCGCCATCAACAACTCCCGCATCAATCATTTTACCAAATACCATTTTGATCGTGTCCTCAGCGGCATCCATTGTGGCTTGATCAGGGTATCTTGCAAGAACAACACCTTTGCCGTTGCCATATGAGACTATATCAATAGAATCTGCGCCGACGCCTTCAAGTTCGCCTCGTAGACTTTCAGCAATTTGACCCGCCTGGTCCATATCTGATGCTGCGAAACGTGTGATTGTGTAAACTGCCATTCGTACTCTCCTAAGTGTCGTGTTTTCTTGAGTTTACTGCAAAAAGTGTTGGGAGACTGTCAAAATGGGTATCCCAATATACTATACTAGATATGCGTCTTTAAAATATACCCGCAGAGGGCATAATATAGCGTAAGTATGTTTGCTTTTAGGCAGGGTGTCGTTTGTGTATTTTTGCAGTTGCGCCTTTAGTGATGTAATTTATAAAGTAGGGTGGTTTACTTCAGGTTTTTTTTGGGGTGTGCCACTAAGCAAAAAAGGCGTGTCGGTAAGTTCGGCATTTTAATTTGGGTGCCAATAAGTAAGATCGTCATATACGGTTTTCTTATCGTCACGGTAATGATTAATAGCGACGTTTGTGCTGCACAAGATGTGCTGGCTTACTATTTACCGCCGTAGCCAAAACAATAACATTAAGTACGTTCTATCGGTCGCTAGAGTTTACGTTGCTCGATCGTTTATGTGGGCGTTATCAAACTATATACAAAAGGTATTAGATGATTTTACTACTAACCATTATTAGAACCTATTGGATTGCTATCACTCTTTTCACGCTTTCAGTTATAACCATACTGTCTCTTTATCCACTAGAAAGTCTACCTTCCGTACCTGGTAGCGATAAAACGCATCACTTGATTGCCTATGGTGCACTAATGTTTCCGACCGCTTTGCGCAAACCAAAATATTGGCAGTTCATCTGCTTGTTTTTTATTTGTTGGAGCGGCTTGATTGAATTAGTGCAACCCTACGTTAATCGTTATGGCGAGTGGTTGGATATGGCAGCAAACACACTAGGCATTGCCTGCAGTCTTCTACTTGCACAGTTGCTAAGTTGGATTACATCTGTTGACTCAAAGTTTAAATAGACAATGCAATATACAATAAATATAAACAGAAGTTAGATCGGAAAATATTATAACAAAGGGCTCAATAATGACGAAAAAAAGCGCTGCCCTTTATGTCTATCCTACATGGAGATTTTGATGAATTTTATAACGTGCACCTATGAATCTCACGCACACGAAATACTTGAAATATTGAATGATGCGATCGTTAACTCGACAGCTCTTTATGATTATGAACCGCGTAACATTGAAAGTATGGTTAATTGGTTTCAACAGAAAGAAATAGGCAGTTTTCCTATAATTGGTGCAGTCAATGATGCAGGACAACTAACGGGTTTTGCTACTTATGGTACATTTAGGGCGTGGCCTGCATACAAATATTCGGTCGAACATTCGGTTTATATTCACAAATACCACCGGGGTAAAGGCCTTGGCCGATTACTCATGCAAAAACTAATTAAAACAGCCAGTCAACAGCAATATCACGTTATGATTGGTGGTATAGATGTTTCAAATATAGCTAGTGTTATTCTTCACGAAAAATTAGGCTTTACTCATGCGGGTACGATTAAAGAAGTTGCCTTTAAATTTAATCGTTGGCTAGATTTAGGCTTGTATCAATTACGGCTGAATACACCCAATAATCCCGTAAATGGCTAACAAAGAAAAGTAATTAGATGTTAAAACTTTGCCCATGAGTCACTATCGTTTTACCTCTAGTGTTTGCGGCATTATAAAATTATAAATGCTGACGTGTTATTTAAAATATATAATAGATCCTTATAAATTGGCGGAATTACAGTTATTTTCAGTTTGTTTAAGGCGTTGGATATCAGGCCTGAAGAATTAGTGGCAGAGTTTCCTCGTCGATCTGATGGCGTATTTTAAAAAAGCCGGTAATATCAACCCTCCAGTTTTTTTAGTGCTCAGCAGGTCTTTCGCTAATGACTACTATTTTTAGCAATAACTATTTCATTGATACTGTATTTTTTGTGACTTATAGGTAGAGTTAAATATTAGTGTTTGTTAATCGATTGATAATAAAGTATCAACAGGGCTTCGAGTTCCTGCGCATCGCTGATTAATGACATGGGTGTAGATTTCCGTTGTTCTTAAATCAGAGTGCCCCAACAACTCTTGCACCGTTCTAATATCACTTCCATTCATTAACAAATTAGTAGCGAATGAATGTCTAAAAGTATGCGCAGTTACTCGTTTATAAATACCCGAGGCTTTAACTGCTTTTCTTAACTGTTTGGCATAAGCTGTTCCGTGTAAATGGTGGCGACAAATATAACCGTCGTAGGGATGTCGACAACGCGTGGTGGAAGGAAATAAATATTGCCAAGTAAAATCCAAGAGTGATTTTCCATACTTTCGTTTTAACGAAGAATCTATCGATGTAAAACCATACCCTTCATTAAGATCCGTTTGATGAATATCCTTAGATAAGGCTATTTGCTGTTTGATAGCTGAAAGTAAGGAGTCTGGTAACAGGGTATAGCGATCTTTACGTCCTTTTCCTCTAAAAATAAAAATTGAACGATTATGTAGATCAATATCTTTAATTCGTAAAGATAGAGCTTCATGGATGCGAAAACCACAACCATAAAGTAGTGCGGTCATTAGCCAGTATTTCCCCTTAAGTTGATTCAATATTGAGGCTATTTCTTGGGGAGATAGTACAGTGGGCATATTTTTAGGGCGTTTAGCAAAACCATACTGTAAGTTTTTAATGTCTCGCCTAATAACGTGACGATACATAAATATGAGAGCGCATAACGCTTGGTTTTGAGTAGAGGCACTGACTCGTCTTTGAACTGCCAAGTAATTTAAAAAAAGTTCAATGTTTGAATTATCCATTGCCTCGGGATGGCGCTTATCATTGAATAAGATAAAGTGACGAATCCAATAAAGGTAGGTTTTCTCTGTTCTTAGGCTGTAATGTCGCGTTCGCAATTCCGAGCGTACCTGCTCAATAAAAGGGGAGGGTTTCATAATCCATTCTCCATTATAACTGTATGAAAATACAGTTATAATGGAAAACAGCTAAAATGACAAGCTGGGGTCTCATGAGTAAGATATTCAAGAGGCTTCTTTTTAACGGGATAAAAAACTTAACTGTTTGATTTTAAAGTAAATATTTATATCGTTTGAGTGCATAGAAGAC
>CAXMPB010000231.1:0-5418 GCA_964195035.1 Cellvibrionaceae bacterium
ATGGATTTTGTATGTGTTTTTAATTGCTTATATTGTAGCGGTAAATAATTTAGCTCGTACTGTTTTTCTATATTCTTTCGGGCTAACGTATAACTCTTTTTTAAATAATTTTGCAAAATAACTCATGTCGTTATAGCCCACCTTATAAGCTATTTCAGCAACGCTTAAATTACTCGATTGCAATAGTTCTTTGGCATTATTTAAGCGCATCTCATGTAAATATTTTATAGGTGTTTTACCAATCGCTAATTTAAAGCGTCGGCTAAAATTACGTGGGCTCATGTCAAATTGTTCTGCTATATTTTTTAGTGTTGATGCTTTAGCACTATTATTTAGCATCCATAGTTGAGCTTGTAATATCGTCTCATCTGGATGATTAATGTTGTCGTTTTCAAAGTAGCTGATCGATTCATAAGGTTTGCGTATCTCGTGAGAAAAGTGCCGTTGTATATGTTGGGCAACTGCTGTGTTAAAGAAACGCTGTATAAAATAGATGGTTAAATCGGCGAGAGAATTAATGCTAGCGGCACAATAAATTGAGCCCGCCTGTGTAATAAAATGTTGCCGTTTTAATTTAACGGTAGGATAGAGCTGTTGGAACTTATCAAAATAATACCAATGAGTTGTTGCAGGTTTATTGTCGAGTAAGCCAGCTTCTGCGATAAAACAACAACCGGTACCCACGCCACTAATAATGGCACCTTGTTCGAATTGTTTTTGTAGCCAGCTAATTAGCCTAGTTTGTTGTTTGATAATTGGCTGGGGGTTACGCCAAAGAGCGGGTAGATAAATAATATCGGCTTTATCTATATCGTCAATTGACTGCTGTGGCGTTAATGGCATTCCTGTATGGCAAGTCACTGGCGATAATGTTTGTGCGGCAATAGTCAGTGTAAATGAGGCTTTTTCTGGACATAGGCCTTTAGCGGCATGGTTAGCGGCTGAAAGCATATCTGAAGGCCATGTGGTACTAGTTGCCAGCATATGCTCAGATAATACGAAAACAACATTTGGCATCATTTAATCCTTTAATAAGTATTGTTAACTTGTCTTTATTGTTTCTATATTTGTCTTTATTATCTTATTGTATATGCTTTATGAGGTTTAGAATCCCTCATTGTTCGTTAATCGCTATTTTTCTTTATTATCTAAAAAATAAAAAGGTAATGATTTAACACAAACTGTAGAAATTTATACTCCCTAAACACAGAAGGTCAGTAAACCCATGGCTAGATTGCCCGTTATTGTTGGATTTGGTGGTTACAGTGCAGCTGGTAGAAGCTCCTTTCATCAAGCATATCAACGTATTGTGTTAGATAAATTAAGTGCCGATAAAAAAGCTGAAACTATCGCGGGTCTTGCGGTAATGATGAAGTTAGTGACGGTCAAGGGTAGTGAGTATGTCACCGACGAGAGTGAACATTTAAGCCGAACTGAGCTGGTTGCCCGATTTGGCGATACCGTATGTGAGAGCACCTTAGTTCGACCCATTAACGCATCGTATTTTGATGTGAATCAAGTGCCTCAGCAACAAACAATCTCTCTCGATAAGACAGATCAAAAGGCCTTATGTTTTGAATTACCTAAGCGTAAGCTACCGGCATCTATCCCCGATCGATGGCAAGTCAGTGAATTAGATGAGCGTAATGTACGCGTCGTTGTTGCCGATAGCATGATAAGAACCGCCTCTCATTATGAATCGAGTGTGCATGCTGCAGGTCAGCTACCGACGGGTTTTGATCCGGCCGACTTATATTCATCGCGGTTTCATCCGCGAGCACTTCAATTGGCAGTGATTGGTGCCTCTGATGCGGTTAATTCTCTGGGTGTTGATTGGCAAAAAATTGTGCAACATGTTGCACCCGATGAAATAGGGGCGTATTCATCGAGCATTATGTCTCAGTTAGATGATAACGGCCTTGGTGGTCTGCTGCAGTCACGCTTAAGAGGCGATAGAGTTTCAACTAAGCAATTAGCATTGGGCTTGAGCTCAATGACTTCAGACTTTGTTAACGCCTATGTCTTAGGTAACTTGGGCGCGACTGGCAGCATCGTCGGCGCATGTGCGAGTTTTTTATATAATTTGCGCGCAGGTATGGAAGATATTCAATCAGGCCGCCGTCGAGTTGTGGTTGTTGGTGGTAGTGAAGCACCTATACTCCCCGAAGTAGTAGAAGGTTATGCGACAATGGGGGCGCTTGCAACCACTGAAAAGCTTTGTCGACTTGATGGTTCATCGACAACAGATTTACGTCGCTCAAGTCGTCCCTTTGGTGATAACTGTGGTTTCGTGATTGCCGAGTCGACTCAGCACGTGGTGTTAATGGACGATGCGCTAGCGATCGAATTAGGTGCAGATATTCACGGTGCCGTAGCCGATGTATTTACCAGTGCCGATGGTTTTAAAAAATCTATTTCAGCACCGGGGCCCGGTAATTATTTAACCTTTGCCAAGGCTGTTGCTTCCGCTAACTCACTGCTTGGCGAAAAGGCTCTTGCTGAGCGCAGTTTTGTGCAAGCACATGGCTCTAGTACTCCACAAAACCGTGTGACAGAATCAGAAATTTTTGATCGCATCGCGGGTGTTTTTAATATTAAGCAATGGCCTGTAACTGCGGTTAAAGCATTTTTAGGTCATTCACTTGCGCCGGCAAGTGGGGATCAGCTTATTAACACCTTGGGCATTTTTGCTCACGGTATATTGCCCGGTATTAACACTATCGACCGCGTTGCCGATGATGTTTTACAAGAGCGTTTATCAATATCTACAGAACATCGAGAGTTGACGTCGCCGATGGATATTGCATTTTTAAACTCCAAAGGCTTTGGTGGTAATAATGCAACGGCAAGTATTTTGTCTCCAGCAATAACAGAAAAAATGTTAGCTAAGCGCCATGGACAAAAAGCAATGGCTGCGTATCAGATAAAACGCGCGCTAACGCGTGAGAAAGCTAATAATTATCATGAAGAGTTTCTTAAAGGTAACTACCAAGTAATTTATAAGTATGGTGAAGACATGCTCGATGAAAAAAGTATCGAAATTGATCAAAACAGCTTACGTATACCTGGCTATGGTGAGCCTATTAATTTAGATAAAGAAAATATATACAAAGATATGATGTAGAAATACTTAAGCGGTATATTAAAGAGCCGTGCTAAAGAGCTAATATTAAAGGCGTACCTAACCGAGTAGATAGTCATAAAATGTTAAACGTTCATACAACAAAGACACGTGTAAATGATGTCAAGTGACATTGCGATTAGGCTCCAAAAAGTTCGGCAGATGTATGGCTTTTCTCAGCGAGAATTAGCCAAACGCGCAGGTGTGACTAATAGTAGTGTGTCTATGATCGAGCAGGGTCGTGTCAGTCCCTCTATCAGCTCTTTAGAGAAGCTCTTAAAAAATATCCCCATGACACTCAAAGATTTCTTTAGCTTCGACCCACATAGCGAGAAGCAATGCTTTTATCGCAGCCACGAAATCCCACAAACCCATCAAACAGATATCAATCACTTTCATCTCGCCCATAACTGCGAGATAAATAACAAGACACTAAATTATAGTGTGTATCAGCCCGATGCTAGTTCAGGCGATAGCATGTTAACCAGCAATATAGATCTAGCGGGTTTTATCGTGCAGGGTGAGCTAGAGGTAACCATTAATAATCAAAGTGACTGCCTTCAACAAGGTGATGGTTTTTGTATCAGCAACCTGTCTCCGTATCGATTCCGTAATATCTCTAGTGAGCCTGCGATTGTTGTAATGACTTAGTTGTGGGGTAGCTTGTTTCGCCGAATAATCACCTGATATATCGACAGTCGCTTGCATGGCTTGTTCCGCATGTTTAAATCGAATAGATCGTTGTAATGACTAATTTCCATTGGCTGAGTCAGTTTTGTCAGATAGCTTGTGTAGCGAGATGCTTCGGATAATCATCATAAATCAATGTGTGATGTCTGATGCGTGTAAATTTAGGGACGGCTTTACTTTTTGCTCGAGAGAAAATAGCTAAGGTGGGCTTGGCCTATGTTTCTGTTTTAGTGGCTAGTCATCAAGGTTGCTATGACGAGTATGCGCCTATTTATTTAATCTGTTTTAATTGGTACGAGTAACACAGGTTTTGTAGAGCGGTTAACAACTTTGTTTGCAACAGAACCTAAAAATAAATTGTCCAAAGCGCCGTGACTATGACAACCCATTACAATTAAATCTACGTTCATTTTCTCGGCTGTTTTTATAATGATGGACGCGGGCACACCGTCTATAACATGTATCTCGAATTTTTCATCAGGCAATTCGCTTCCAATTAGTTCGCTATATGAATCTTGTATTTGCTGATTAATTTTTTCTTTGACTTCTTCTATAGATCGCTCATGCATTTCTTCTAAACTTTCCTGTGGAAAATATAAATACGCGCTCTCAGCTGCAGAGGAGCTGTATGGCTCTACAGCAAATAACAAAATCAATTTTGCATCATGATTTCTCGCTAAATTCAAAGCCATGATTAATGCTGGCTTTGCAGTTTTCCCTAGATCAACTGCATACAAAATTTTCTCAATTAACTTTGACATAATATTGTCCTTGTCGCGTTTAAGTTTAGATAAAGCTTACCGTTATTAAAAATATCATTGTTGATGTAGATCAACTTAGCGTGCAATGAAATGTTAGATAATAAAGCTGAAAGTCAGAGTCTTATTTGATTTTTCAGGAGTTTTTCATCAAAAGTGGCAGTGGTTTTTAGACGCTTTAAAGTTTTCTATAAGCTTATAAAGGCTGCACTTTATCGCTTAAAATGGCTAAAAATTAAAGATTGCTTGCTTAAATTGCCATCTAGTCATCTAGCGCTTAGCTGATGAGCCTTGTAGGCATGTTTTATAGGCGGTTAGTATGGTTAAGGTGATGCCAATGGTTTGCAATACATTTTTATAGATTATTGTTACTAATGATTCTTATGGACAGGTTTTATAATGGATACCGATTTTATTTACAAGAAAGCAATGGATCAGTTAAAACTTTCACTGATGGATGCAAAGTCGTTTAAGGATTCGCAAGCTAATAATTGCTATCTAGCAACTTCTGGCGTGGATGGTCAGCCTAGTGTGCGCATAATTACTATTCATGAAGTAGAAGATAAAGGACTGTTTTTTCTTGCAAATAAAAATAGCGGAAAAATAATTCAAGTTAATGATAATCCTCAAGTAGGTCTTTGTTTTTACTGGCAAAAACTGGGTTTACAGGCAACAATCGAAGGCGTTGTAGAAATAATAGATAATGAGGTGGCTGAGGGACTATGGGCCAAGCGAGATCACCATGCAAAAATAACTGCTTGGGCTTTTGATTTGGCAGAAGATGAAATGGGTAAAGATAAGCTCGATTATTACAAAAAAAAGACGAGGGATCATTTTTAAGAATCCCAG
>CAXMPB010000232.1:0-3120 GCA_964195035.1 Cellvibrionaceae bacterium
ATTATGACACCCGTATACATTATTATTGGACTTATTGTCTTAACTTGCATGCTAATCTGCTACGTTTTCATAAAGCAGACCATCGTTAAACGCAAACGCGAGAAAGCACGGCTATTCAACGCCCTTTTAAAGCGTTCTAAAGAGCTTTTACAAATGCTTAATGCCTTTCCTAGGCATTTTTTACCCAAGGATCTATCCGTATTCTTATACCGCTGCATTGTTGATGTATTCGAGCAGCTAAGTAAATTAGAGCCCGAGCGCTCTGAGTTTTTAGAGCAATTTACGCTTTACACGACAACTATGGAAACTACGATTCGCGAACCGGTTAACGATAGTCAAGTGCGCCTTCAAAGTTCGACTCAAATCAACGAAATCAGACAGTACCTCAACTATTTGGGGCGCTTTATGCAAAAATGGGTACAGCGAGGTAATTTAAGTGACAAACAGTATGGAGCTTATAAAGTTACCCTTAAAAATCTTGTCAATAAATTAATGATCGATAACTATATGTTATCGGGTACAGCATCAAACGACATCGGTAAATATAAGCTGGCAGCACATCACTTTACACTCGCTAAAAAAATGATTATCAAAGAAGGCTTAGCAGGCACTCAAAAAGATAATCTAGCGCATATTAACCAAGAGCTCGCGAGACTTATCGAGGCAATGAAACTTGAAGATGAAGCGGCGGGCATGGTCAAAGCAAATATAGAGACCATTACCACAGATAACAATGACGAATGGAGTGAACTTGAAGCTAAAGACGGTTGGAAAAAGAAAAACATTTATGACTAATATTGGTGAATAGACAGCCTGCAATTATAGTACTTATCTCTCTGTGGTTTTTTTGCTAGGCTTCTTAAGGTTAGTGCCTCCTTGAAAAACGCGACATACCGCCATTAATTTCTTTGCTTCTTAGATCTGCCCGATATGCCATGCGTTGCTTATCAGACAATTTTACTTCATCAACAAGGCACTAAACTCTTTTATCCGCTTCGCATTTACGCCCAAGTCACTTTCGCCTACTCTCGAGGCTGAACGAAGATCTATTTGAGTCGTGCTCTTACCCTCAACATCAACCTCTTGCACACGAATAACGATGTCATCGATAAAGCCAAATAAAGCGCTCGTATGAGTCGCCTCTATTAAACCACCCTGCTCGTCAACAAAATGAACCTGCCAACCTAGCTGGTCTGCCACATCAATTGATTTTTTAATGGCTTCATTCGCAGGGATGGGGGTAGATAATGTTTTTAGTTCTGGATATGCAACTTGTTGTAGGCCGGCGACTTGTTCTGAAAACACTAAAGAATTATCGCTGGCTTTACGCCGCACATGTGCTTTTGTAAATTGTGGAACATTGACTAAATCTGTCGATATATCATGTATGCGAGGTGCGGCGCCAATTTGCTTTACTAAATAGCCAACGCCTCCAATAACGGCAATGGCAACTACAAAACTTAGCGCCGAATACTGCAAGTTTGCTTGGGACCCGGCTACAAATTTAAATAAAACGATAACAGCGAGCGCAATACTGACCACTAAACTTAGGCCAAAAATACCACCAAAAATTTTAAAGGATATAAGCTCTAGACGCAGGCCAACAACACTTAGGCACAACAACAGTAGTAGACCCGCTTGCCAAACACCAAGATTACTCATAAATTTACTCATATTATTTCTATTTTTTACCTTACATGCATACACAGATATGTAATCAATCAGCTTTTAACTCTAACGATGCCGAGTTAATACAGTAACGCAAACCAGTAGGTGCTGGCCCATCGGAAAAGACATGACCTAAGTGACTACCACATTTATTGCACATTGCCTCTGTTCGAGACATGCCTAATGTCGAATCGGTATCTTCTAAAACGGCATCATCTTTTGCCGCTGCGTAAAAACTTGGCCAGCCGGAGCCGGAGTCGTATTTAGTGTCTGAGTTAAATAAAACCTCACCACAACATTTGCACGCATAAATACCATCGGTTTTCGTATCCCAAAAGCACCCACTAAAGGCGCGCTCGGTGCCTTTCTCGCGACAAATACGATATTCTTCTGATGATAATGTTTGTTTATACTGTGCATCGTCTTTCGTGTTGTTCTCTGACATAATTACCTTCTTTATAATATTGATGTTCTATGATTGATGCATTTACACTTAATTAGTTTTATTATTTATCCGCTATTTATGAGCTTTTAAAAACTAATCTATTAACTATAGGGCTATACGTAGTTTACGCTAATGAAGACTATTGATAAATCTAAGAAACTTGCCGGTGTTTGTTACGATATTCGCGGGCCAGTATTACAACAGGCCGTTAAACTTGAAGAAGAAGGTCATCGCATTCTTAAACTGAATATTGGCAACCCTGCGCCCTTTGGTTTTAATGCGCCCGATGAGATTATTACAGATGTCATTAGTAACTTACGCGACGCACAGGGTTATATAGAATCCAAAGGCTTATTTTCTGCTCGCAAGGCTATTATGCACGAAGCACAGCGCTTACAAGTACCCAATGTCGACATTAATTCTATCTACTTGGGCAATGGGGTCAGCGAGCTAATCGTGATGGCGATGCAAGCTCTACTTAACGAAGGCGACGAAATATTAATACCCGCACCGGATTATCCTCTATGGACGGCTGCGGTTAATTTATCGGGCGGCAAGCCCGTCCATTACCAATGCGATGAGCAAGCAGACTGGTTCCCCGATATTGATGATATAAAAAGTAAAATCACCCCCAACACCAAAGGTATTGTGGTGATTAACCCAAACAACCCCACAGGTGCGGTGTATAGCGAGGCTTTATTAAAAGAGATTGTTGAGCTTGCACGTAAACACGACTTAATTATTTTTGCCGACGAAATTTATAGCAAGATTGTCTATGATGGCGCTGAATACATTCCCTTAAGTCGCCTCAGTGAAGAAGTGCTTTGCTTAAGCTTTAACGGCTTATCTAAGTCTTATCGTCTAGCTGGCTTTCGGTCGGGCTGGGTTGTCATCACCGGCGACAAAAGTCGTGCTAAGGGTTATATAGAGGGGATCGACATGCTCGCTTCTATGCGCTTATGTGCCAACGGGCCTGCTATGCTCGGCGTACAAACGGCGCTTGGTGG
>CAXMPB010000233.1:0-5801 GCA_964195035.1 Cellvibrionaceae bacterium
TCTACGGCGACGGACTGTTCGAGCCTCAAAGTCCGCTGGTGTACATCGAGCATCGCCTCGATAACCCAACCTTTATTACGCAATACCCTACCGAGGTTTCGCCGCTTGCGCGCCGTAGCGACAGCAACCCATTTGTAACGGATCGCTTTGAATTTTTTGTCGGTGGTCGCGAAATTGCCAATGGCTTTTCAGAGCTTAACGATGCCGAAGATCAGGCCGAGCGCTTTAAGCAACAAGTGGCAGAGAAAGATTCTGGCGATGATGAAGCAATGCATTACGATGCCGACTACATTCGCGCGTTAGAATATGGCCTGCCACCAACTGCCGGTGAAGGTATTGGTATTGACCGTTTGGTAATGTTACTTACAGATTCACCCTCTATTAGAGACGTATTATTATTTCCGCATATGCGACCAGAAAAATAAAGCGTTAACAATACATAAATAACAATGTTGATGAACACTATAAGCCTATGTGGGATAATATAAAGCTACATAAAAGTTGGTTAACCTATTTAGCCTCTGAGTTTGATGCAGATTATATGCTCAAGCTCAGAAAGTTTTTATTAGATGAGAAAAAAAATCAAAAAATAATTTATCCGAATGACGATTTAATTTTTAATGCCTTTAATACAACACCTCTAAATAAAGTAAAGGTTGTTATCTTGGGGCAAGATCCTTATCACGGTCCTATGCAAGCTCATGGTTTAAGTTTTTCGGTACTTTCTGGTGTTACTATTCCCCCCTCCTTAAAAAATATTTATAAAGAAATCGAGCGCGACTTACAACTAAAAATGCCGAAGCATGGTTGCCTACAATCTTGGGCCGACCAGGGTGTATTGTTGTTAAATGCGACACTAACGGTAGAGCAAGCTAAAGCGGGCTCGCATCAAAAAAAGGGCTGGGAACATTTTACTGATAAAGCTATTCAAATCGTAAATGATCGGCGTGAAAATGTTGTTTTTTTATTGTGGGGAAATTATGCACAAAAAAAAGGGCAGTTTATTGATTCTAATAAACACTATGTCATAAAGTCACCACATCCATCACCTTTATCGGCCCATCGTGGTTTTTTGGGTAACAATCATTTTTCACTCACTAATGACTATTTGAAAGCTGAAGGTAAAGAACCTATCGATTGGTAAGTAATAATGTAAACTCGTTTCATTGTGTTTGCCTAAAGATGGAACATAGAGGTTATAGATGAAAGCGGTTTAACTTATTATGCCTTCAGTATTTTTATTGCCACTTTTTTTTCACTCAAGTCAATAGACCTTAGGTGCAGTAGACGGCAAATATATGTCATTAAGAAATAAAGGTTCAACTCAAGTATTCAAAGCTTAACTAATAAATAAAGCATCATGCCAAATGAATTGATAAGCTTGCGGACAAGCAAAATGAGTGGGCACAACTGATAGTAAAGCAAGCAATATGCTGAAATTATCTGATTCGTCTTTAATGACCCAGACTGTGTAAAACTTAGAACTAATAAATTCATTATTAAAAACGATGCTAAAAATGTGAACAAGAGAGTCTTCGTTTAATGCTTTAGCCGTAAAAAATAAAAGAAGCTGCTGCACGCACGAAACAAAACGCAGTAATGGTTTTTACACAGGCTGAACCCTTTTCCGCCATTAGACATATTCAGCTATATCGATTTAATAGCAGACATAAGGGACCTCTTTATCCAATAATACGATTATAATTAAGCCTGACAGCAACTATTTTTAAACGACTATATGAAATGGATGTGTCATGGTGACAGTTTTCATCTTTATTGATTTGTATAAAAATATCGTGTTGTTAACTTCAATCAAAAGCTTGCCGTTAAGCTACAGAATATTCAAATTAAAAAGACGATTCCTTATAATATTGATAGCGAGATATCGCTTCTTTAGATTAAGCGGTTAAGTAAAGGGAAGCTAAGAGACATGACTCAAAGTTTAATGAAAGCTATCGTCACAGTAGGTAATGGTGGTTATGACAAGCTGGTCTTCAAAGATGTGCCGATTCCCGAAATCGGACAAGGTGAAGTACTGGTGAAAGTATTGGCCGCAGGTGTTAACAACACCGAGATAAACACGAGACTTGGCTGGTACTCCTCCGCAGTTATCGGCTCCACTAATGAAGCATCGCAATCAAAGGTAGAGCCTGCTACTCCAAAGATCGACGGCGGCTGGAACAGTCAGACTCCTTTTCCGCTTATTCAAGGAACAGATTGCTGTGGGTTAGTCGTAAAAGTAGCCAAAGATGCTGACAGAAATCTTATGAACAAGCGTGTACTTATCCGCCCATGTATTCGCGAACATGGTTTTGGCTCCTTGGATAATATCTGGATGGGATCTGATTTTGATGGCGCATTTGCTCAATATATAAAAATCCGAAAAAGTGAAGTGTTTCCGGTGATATGCGACTGGACGGACGCAGAACTTGCAACTCTTCCTTGTGCTTACGGTACGTCTGAGAACATGCTTCACAGAGTCAATTTGATGCCAGGAGAGACAGTGCTGGTAGCTGGCGCATCTGGAGGTGTGGGCTCTGCGGCTGTGCAACTGGCAAAACGCAGGGGAGCAAAAGTTATCGCCATTGCCAGTGAGGACAAGCATGGAAAGATGTCTCGGCTTGGTGCAGACATACTGTTAGGAAGATCTGCTAATCTACTAGCAGAGCTAGGAGAGCAATCAGTAGATGTTGTCTTAGATAATGTGGCTGGGAGTGCATTTCCTGTCATGCTGAAACTATTGAGACGAGGTGGGCGCCTCGTCTCATCGGGCGCTATTGCCGGGCCCATTGTTGACCTTGATATGCGTGACATGTACTTAAAAGATATCACTCTAATGGGTTCAACCGCTTGGGACGAGACCGTTTTTCCGAATATTATAAGATACGTAGAGCAAGGTGAAATTCAACCAATTTTGGCGAAGACCTTTCAGTTATCGTCAATTGTCGAAGCGCAAAAGGAGTTTCTTATGAAAAAGCATGTGGGTAAATTTGTACTAATACCTTAGCTTGGAAACTTAACATAACAAAAAGTCAGTCGAATAATTAGTGTAAAATATAAGAGTGTCAAATCAAGCGTGGTAAGGATGATCGTATTTTCGTTGAAGAGCTGTTGCATCGAGTTATCTCAATACCACTTGTATTTCTCATTTAAGCGAGGAGATTTTGCTTCATTTTAAGGTCGACGATATTATTTGGAAATCATATTATCGTTATACTTCTAGTCGTGTCGTCAGTGGCTCAAACTTTTCGGTGAGTTCATCGAGGGGTAATGTTGATAGCTTTTGTGATATTAAAATTCAAACCTATTATGCGCTGTTTCACCGAAGAGATGTTGCAAGTATCGCCATAAGTTCAAATTCTGATGATACCCAACTATTTACGGCAAAAGAGGTATGGTTTATTTGTTGAGATTGATCCAAGAAATAAACATATTCATCATGAAATACTCACTAACGCTATCGCTTAGGATAATCATTTATCGTTAACGACATAGGTAAGTATAGATAATTACCTTACAAGTAATTGACCCGCTCACTTTTCTTGCAAGAGCTTTAACGTCGCTTCAGCGATTGCATCACTCACTCAAATCAATAGTGATTAAATACAGACGTTGTTTAACTAATTAGGCGTTCAGCATTTCCATTGCTGCTTCCATTTCGTCACTCAAGTCAGTCGATTCAATATGTGCGTCAGCCTCTAGGCCTAAGCGTCCAAATGAAGTGACTTGTGAGTAATTTACACTACTGAATTCACCGCCACCAACCATTTGAGTTTGTAGCATTGCTACGGTAACAAGATCTGCGTAATCAGCCTCTGGAATATCTCGTGTGAATTTCAAATGGTCAACAGGAATAGATTGTAATTCCTTAGGGAAATCCCATTTTCTTAAAATCGCACGGCCTATCAAAGGGTGAATAGTTTTAATGACGAGATCGAGAGAAAGACTGTCTTTTAATAACGTTGGGTGCTCTTCTGCAAAGCTAAGTATGGGTAATTTGCCAATTTGATAAATAAGTCCCCCTAACGTGGCTTGATCTGGTCGCAGTTTAGTTCTGTGTTTACATAAAATATGGCAAACACCGGCAATTTCGCTAGAGGTCTGCCAAATTTCCCGCATACGCGTATCAACAATGCTCGATGTTGCTTGAAACATTTGCTCCATGGCTAAACCAACAGCAATATTAGCGGTATAAGCCATGCCAAGACGACCTAAAGCCATCTTCATGTCTTTTATTTCTTGCGCGGCTCTAAAAATAGGGCTGTTAGCAACTTTTACAATACGAGCACTTAGAGCTGCATCGCTGCTGATGATTTTTTCGATATCCGTAAGGTTAGATTCTGGATCTTCTGCGACATCACGGACTCTAAGGGCAACCTCAGGCAGGGTGGGTAATACAATCTGATCATTTTTAATTAAAGCGATAATTTCTTTACTTACTTCTGCAACAATACTGCTCATAAAATAGTCTCGCCATCATAAACTGTCATTTTTAAATTCTATTGATTAGTTATAGCATAAGGTAATGACTGTGCTTGAAGTTTTTGCTGATAATTTTGATCTATAAAGACTTTATCACTAATTACAAATTCTTCAGCGACAACAGCGAGTAATATTTGACCATTTTCAGTGGGTGCCGATAGTGCAACGTGTCCGATAGCCTGCTTTTTGTCGGTAGTGTAGAGCGGTGTATTAGGGGGTAGCGGTGTGCTCGAATCGACGGAAAAGTGATAAAGGTGCTTTTTGAGTTTGCCAAGGTAGTGCATGCGAGCTACAACCTCTTGGCCCGTATAACAACCTTTAGTAAAGCTGATGGCTTCGCGTAGCACTTGGTAGTTGAGCATTTGCGGAATAAATTGTTCTACAGTCTCGAGACGTACCTCGGCAATACCTTGTTTAATATTATCAACACACCACTGATGATCACCTGCTTGGAGTCGATCAAATGCGGTTATTTGCCTGGCGTCCTTAATAGATATCCAGCACTCAAACCGGTCATCATCAATTTTAATCAAGGTAATACCTGAAGAATGATGAGTTGCTTCTCCCACTAGATTTGGGATAGATAAGCCTAATGCCTTTAATGGAGCTGTATCGCGACCTTTATAGGCGATAATACGATGCGATGGTGAAGCATCGATAAGCTCGACTTTAGAAAATATACTGTATTTTTTTAATTGTGCGTGTGCATCGGCTAGTAAGGGCATATAGATAGAGAGTGCAACAGTATGCTCATCGAGCTGGCAAGCCAAGAAGCTAAACAACATTCGACCTTTATGGGTGCAATGAGCGCCTAAAATCGATTTACTTGTACTATCGGTGATGGCTAGCTGATTGATGTCGCAGGTTACTTGGCCTTGTAAAAATTTTTGTGCATCAGGGCCTTGTAACAATAAGAGCTTGTGGTCATTAATTTCTAAAAATGTCGTCATATAAGCATTAGTCGATGGGTTATTAGTGGTTAGTTAACGAGTTACTAAAAGTATGTGAGTTTACGCTTGAGTATTATAAAGGGATTCATTATTGTATGCCCAATTATATAATCATAAGATTCATTTATTATTCAAGAGTAGGAACTATAGGATGGAATATAATCGTCTAGTATGGGCAAGTCGTCGTGGTATGCTAGAACTGGACTTAATTTTGCAACCCTTTATCGAAAACGTCTATAAAAATCTTGATGATATCGATCAGAAATCATTTGATATGTTATTAGAAGAGCAAGACCAAGATCTATTCAATTGGTTTTTGAAGAAGGAAGAGCCAGAAAATGAAAATTTGCTAAGGATAGTGAAGATCGT
>CAXMPB010000234.1:0-10571 GCA_964195035.1 Cellvibrionaceae bacterium
CTTTCACTTTGCGGGCGCAAATCTAATTCATGTGTCCATGTAGATTTGGGTTGATGACTAAGATCCCAATATATATCTGCAATATCATCGGGTTTCATCATACGTGCAGGCTTCATATTGTGTAGGCCGCGACTCGAGGCAGTATCGATAATACCATCTAGAATAGTGTGCACAACATGAATTCCGGCTGATTGATGTTCGCGCGCCAAGGATTGTGCAAGCCCTCTAAGTGCAAATTTTGCAGAGGCAAATGCAGAAAACCTTGCACCACCTCGCAAGCTCGCGGTAGCCCCCGAGACTATAAAAGTGCCACCATCATTGCTAGCCATAGGCTCCATTACTGATTGGGCCAAGCTAAAAGCGGATAAAACCATAGAGCGCCAACAATCTTCAAAATCAGATGTTGTTGTTTTGCTAAGTGGCTTAATAACAAGATGTGCAGCATTATGAATCACTATTTTAGGCGCGCCATACTCAGTGATTAATGCTTGTATCGCCGCTTGTGTTTGCTGTTGATTTGTTAAATCAACAGCTCTAATATCGATATTAGTGGGATTGTTAGAAGGTTGTGATCGACTAAATCCAACAGCTTTATAGCCACCAGCTTCAAAGCGTTTAATTAAAGAATACCCTAAGCCAGGACCAGCGCCGGCAACAATGACAAGAGGAAGAGATTGAGTCATAAAATACCTGCTTTATTCGTTAAGTTGTCTATCTATAGATAGTTTAATCAATATAATTAAATTTTTAAACAGATAAGTTTGTCAATGTTGTTAGAGGTTCATTATTAACAACTTAGCTAAATAAAATTCTTTAAATACAATGATTTATGTATAAATTCAAATGTTAATTATAGTTAGAGAATGCTACATAGGTACTTAGTTTGTTATTGAAGCTGCTGTTGCTATCAAGCCTCTTAACTATATATTTAACAGGATAATTAACAGTAAGTATTTAGAGTAAAATTATTTGACTGTATCCGCATACCTAAACCTTTAAGCGTTAAAGCATCTGGTGACAGCGAGTGGATTAAATGGAAGTCGGGCTGGATTTTAAACACACTTAAGATATACAAATACATTACAAAAGAACAATAGAATACTGTAATTTATAAGTTTAATTAGATACGTAATTGTATAAAATAATACTTGCATATTGGTATTCTCGGAGATCAATGCTTGTTGCTTTGGGCTGTATAGCCGTACTTACAAATTCCGAAAAATTTAACCCTCCCATACCAAATTCTGTGAAAAAAACGTTAACGACTAGATGTGTTGATTGTTGAAATTTGCTTGGTCTTTCTCTATTTTGGTTCGATCGAGCCTAAATCTTTGGCCAATCTCAAAATTAGGATTATGGCACTAAAAAATATTTAAATCTTAGCTAAATTTGGTGGCTTTATTTGTCTACTTTTGGCTGGTTTTCACCAAGTTATAACAATTCATTATTGCTTAGAATTTTGCCTGAAGCTGACGAAAAAAATAAGGTTTTAAAAAAAATAATAACAGGGTCAATGCAAGGAATTTTTATGCTGTAGGCATCAAAGTAATGGCAAAAAACCATCTTCTTAAATAAATAGATCACTAAGTTTTAATTGTATCTTATTGTTTAACTTGCAGGATAGTTAATGATTTTTTTACCCATTTGATGACTGCCAAGGCTCTGCTTTACAGGTGTACTTTAACGTAAATAGATACTTATTAAAAACCACAACCTAATATCTTAACACTTTATTTTAGCGATACTTTTTAATTATTAATAGTGTCGGGTATTCGACGCTGTTAAAATGCAATTTTTAAGAATTTTAAATGCTTAGTAGATACTTTAATATAAGGCTTTTTGAGTTTTTTTAAATAATAGGCATAGATTTTAGTGCCTAGATTATCGTAGGCCCAATAATAATTTCAAGTCGATTATCATCGCTACTTTATTGTGCAAAACGTGCGCCTTTTTACTCTTTTTTTTATCGTATACACCAAATCTAAAGTTAGAGCGGGAAAGATCTAAGGGTAATTTTTTTATTCCGTATTCTGCCCAGCTAATTGTGCATTTTTTACTGATCAAAAATACTGATGTGGGCTAAGATCACCAAAATAAAAACCGAACACCATCAAGTGTGTTATCATTACTTTCTCAAATTTTTTCTATTATTGGTGTTGCCTTGTGCGGTGTTTTAGAATGCATCTGGGTGAATTCTGATGGAAGATGTTAATGTTTTTTTTGATGGCCAGCGATGATATTTCAAGTTAATTTTTTTCAGTAAATTATAAACGATAATACACAGTGAATTTACTCGGCACTTTTCGGCCATTCTAGCTTTTTTGGGTTCTTTCACGGTTGTATTTCGACAGCATTGCTATAGACTTATTTGAAAGCGAGGCATAAATGCCGCAATTCGACCTTCTATGTTTTCTTAAACTGATGTCTTTAAAAAGAACGCCAGGCTAGCAATGGTGATTGCGTTATTGCGTTTATTGTTGAGCTTTTCGCGGGTGCGGCAACAGTTTTGTTGCCACTCGATAAATTACACACACTAGGAGAACAATATGAAACGCTTTATTTTTGGCGCAGCCCTTACGGCAATCGCTACCCTAGCGGCTCCCACAGCTGTTATGGCTCAAGATCAGTGCGGCGAAGTCACTATTACCCAAATGAACTGGGATTCAGCCGCCATCGTCACTGCAGTATCAAAATTCCTTATGGAGCAAGGCTACAATTGCGATGTAACGGTAGTACCTTCTGGCACCACACCGGCTATAACCTCGTTAGCTGAAAATAACGAACCTAATATTGTAACCGAGCTATGGGTCAACTCCGCTGGTGATGCTTACAAAAAACTGATAGATGAAGGCAAAATCGAAGAGCTGACCAGCGTGTTAGAGCCTGGCGGCGTCGAAGGTTGGTGGCTACCGACTTACTTGGTTGAAGCGCATCCAGAACTTGCGACAATTGAAGGCGTAATGGCTAACCCAGAACTAGTTGGTGGAATGTTTAACAACTGTCCCGATGGCTGGGGTTGCCGCATTGTTAATGACAACCTAATCCGAGCATTTGACCTCGAAGATAAAGGAATTAAGGTCTTTAATCATGGGTCTGGTGAGACACTGGCGACTTCGATGTCGGCTGCGTATCAAAGTAAAAAACCTTGGTTTGGCTATTACTGGGGGCCAACGACTCCGCTAGGAAAGTTCGAAATGACGAGCGTTGATCTCGGTAAGTACGACGAAGCTATTCATACAGCAAACCAAAATGCTAATACGCCTGCACCAAAAGCATCGTCGTTTCCGGCTGCGTCCGTGGTTACAAGTGTGACCAAAGACTTCATGAAATCTCATCCTGCCATCACCGATTTGATGAGTAATGTGACTTTTAAGACCGATACGATGAGCCAGCTTTTAGCTTGGAAAGAAGATAACAACGCATCTAATGAGGAAGCGGCTGTGTATTTCTTGAAGAACAATCAAGACGAGTGGCGTGATTGGATAAACGATGCGGCAAAGGTAAAACTTGCTGCACTATTAAAATAGATCAATCTGGTCAAGTAAGCTGACTTGGGTGGCGCCTTTGGTGCTGTCCATTGTCTGCTCGATTGGGCCCACAAGGGCTCACTCGCAGTCAAAAAACATGTCCAGATAGTCAAATTCTGGACATGTTTTTCATTGAAAATTATAAAAAAGGGCTGCAGTACAGGGCTCGCATGAGGTGTGCATGGCGACTTACGATTTCATTTTTGATGGACTGGGGCTGCGCAACTGGTGCGGAAAAAGTGGTGATGACGGTGGCGATACAATGTCCATGGCGCAGCTGCTAGCAGAAACATCGGGTGACGACGCCGATCTGTCATTATGGGAGACGCCATTTCCCTCAATGGATGCGCTGCATGAAGCCTGCCCATCTTTTCCTCAGTCACGCGAGCTAACGAGCGGTTTGGAGGCAGGTTTTCTGTCGATCAAGGACGGCTTGAAAGCAATTGTCGATCCATTGACCCAACCACTAAGCTGGGCGCTTAACGAAGCCTTGTGGGTAATGCAAACAGTACCTTGGTTCATTATGATCCCACTGTTGATGTTAGTTGCTTGGCTAGTAGGCCGAGAGATAAAACTAGTCGCACTGGTCGCGATCTGTTTCGGGTTTCTCGGTTTTGTAGATTATTATCTCTATACGATGCAGACGCTCGCGATTATCTTTGTGTGTGCACTGACATGTGTACTGCTGGGCGTTCCCATCGGTATTGCTATGTCACGCAGCGACCGCGTGCAGCGTGTCATGATTCCTATTCTGGATATGCTCCAGACCCTGCCACCTTTTGTCTATTTGATCCCGTTGATTTTCTTGTTCTCAGTCACTGAGCCAAAGCTTTACGGTATTGCCATCATCCTCTATGCCATCGTACCTGTAGTACGACTCACTGATCTCGGCATTAGGTTAGTAGATCCAGATGTAACTGAAGCGGCGGATGCCTTTGGTATGACTAAACGCCAGAAGTTGTTCAACGTGCAAATTCCGCTGGCGCTTCCCAATATTATGGCCGGCGTTAACCAGACCATTATGATGAGCCTTGCTATGGTCGTTATCGCATCGCTAGTGTCGGCCCCTGGGCTGGGCGTGCTGGTGCTGCGTGGCATTCGTTCACTAGAGCTCGGCGTAGGCCTGCTGTCCGGTCTGGGGATCGTGCTTCTTGCGATCATTCTTGATCGCGTGACCAAGGCGGCACTCGCTCGTATCAATGTAAGTAAGTCGAGATAATAGGTAACAGTTATGAACGATACAGAAATCAAGATCTCGATTCGAAATCTCTATAAAATTTTCGGAGACAATCCCGAGCCGGCTCTGCAAATGGTAAAAGAGGGCATGGGCAAGATTGAACTGTTGGACGCACACAATCATGTGCTCGGCCTGAACGACATCAATATCGATATACCCACCGGTAAAACGACAGTGATTATGGGATTGTCAGGCTCAGGTAAATCTACGCTTATCCGTCATCTCAATCGCCTTATCGAGCCGACGGCAGGCGAGGTGCTTGTTGACGGCGATAACATTTTGGAATACAACGACAATCAGTTGCGACATCTGCGGCAACACAAAATGTCCATGGTGTTCCAGAAGTTCGCGTTACTACCGCATCGGACAGTGTTACAAAACGCCGGTCTAGCACCTTGGATCGATGGGCAGAACGAAAAAAAATATGCGGATGAGGCGCGCAAGTGGATAGACCGTGTGGGTCTACATGGGCAAGGTGATCAGTATCCACATCAATTGTCTGGTGGTATGCAGCAGCGAGTGGGTATCGCACGCGCGCTGACCAGTAACTCTGACATTATGCTGATGGACGAGGCGTTTTCGGCACTTGATCCACTGATCCGCACCGACATGCAAGATCTGTTAAACGAATTACAGGTCGAGTTGCACAAGACGGTGGTGTTTATCACTCACGATTTAGATGAGGCCTTGAAACTGGCGGACCATCTGGTCATTCTTAAGGACGGCTTTGTTGTCCAACAGGGAGAACCACAGAATATATTGCTTAATCCGGCTGACCCTTATATCGAAGATTTTGTGAGCGATATTAACCGCGCACGCGTGCTGCGGGTTCGTTCCGTAATGCTGAAGACCTCTGATGTGTCGGGCGAGCATAACGGCGATATTGATCATGATGATACTCTAGAATCTGTGATTTCACTGTCTGAGGGCGACACAGAGCTCAGCTATCGGGTGATAAAAGATGGTAAACCGGTTGGTGTCTTGGACATGTGTAAACTGGTTCGCGCATTAGTTCCGTCGGAACAATCTGATCAGCTCAAGAGTACTCGTCTTAGCGGCTAATGTACTGCCCGATTAAATTCGGCGGAGCTATTTAAGGGCTTCTACTAATAAAACTTGGTCATTTGTTGCCACTTTACAGACTAAAGCCTCGACTAAACTCGGGGCTTTTTATTATCTTTTTTTTACGGGTTTGACTTTTCAGGAATAACAGTCGGATCGCAGATCATTCTTCCATTATCGGATTTAAAGAAACTCAAGACCTTACGAGAGACAAAAACCATATGTCTTCAAAAAATTAAAAATGTCAGTTTTTTTACTGTAATTCAAGTAGTGGGCAGCGTGCATGGCTTAAACATATAACGCGAAAAGTTTCATGGCAGAAAGGTGTTCAGTGCGCACCTTACGGCTGATTTCTTATTGGTTTAATGCTTCTTTTTCTTTATAAAAAGTAGCATACAGTACTGGCACAAGCACCATGGTTAGCAAGGTTGCAAACACCAAGCCAAAAATAATTGTTACAGCCATTGAGACAAAGAAGGCATCCATTAATAGCGGAATCATGCCAAGGGCGGTGGTACCTGCAGCCATACTGACTGGACGCAGGCGACTCACTCCCGAATCGACAATGGCTTCTATCAAAGCCTTGCCCTCCGAAAGCTCTAGATTAATTTGATCAATCAATACAATGGCATTTTTAATCAACATTCCCGATAAACTTAAAAACCCCAGCAGTGCCATAAAACCAAAGGGTTGGCTGGTAGTCAACAAGCCAGCGGTTACCCCAATTAAAGCCAAAGGCACACAAAGCCAAATAATAAGGGGTTGGCGTATATTGTTGAAAAGAGCAATAGTAATGACTATCATCAATAAAAGAAACACCGGTAGGTTACCCATCAGCCCGTTTTGCGCATCGGCAGAATCTTCGTATTCACCACCCCACTCAAGACTGTAACCCGGGGGAAGGTCAATGGCTTCAATTGCGGGACGTACCCTTGCAAACAGCTCGCTCGCAACGCCTTTAATTGGATCAGCGAATGCGATAATGGTGCGCTTACGATCTCGACGCTGTACGATTTCATCTTCAAAACTTGTCTCAAATCTAGTGACAACTTGACGTAGTGGAATAGTTTTTTGTGCCGCTGGACTCCAAATTTGCAAGTTATTAATACTCGCCACATCGTTGCGTTGTCGATCTTCTGCGCGTAATACAATCGGTAGCAATAGATCACCTTCTCTGTAAATGCCGATAGGCGAGCCTTCAAACCCCTGACGCAAAACATTAGCAATATCGGTGCGAGTAATCCCATTAAGGTTGGCTTGCTCTTCCGCTATAATAGGTTGCAGCAGCTTTACCCGTTGGCGCCAGTTTGTACGAATGGCTTTACTATCGAAATCGGCTGACATTATGGCCATGCTTTGGTCTGCTAAATCACGAAGCACGTCGGGATCTGGACCGCTGAAGCGGGCTTGAATTTTACCCGTAGAGCCAGGGCCGAGTTGAAATTTGGACACATAACCTTGCACATCTGGATGTTGTTGGTCCAGATAAGCCTCTATAGTGCTTATCATGCCGTCCATAAGCTTCGGGTCATCAACATCCACCAGCAATTGGGCATAGGCCGCATTGGACTTTTCAGGCGCATAAGTGAGTAAGAATCTTAGACCCCCTTTACCGATTAAGGAGTTCACATGGGTAATACCGCTTTGCTCCATTAAATGGACTTCGACTTGCGCCACCATGTCTTGGGTCTCATTTATATGGGTTCCTTGAGGTAACCAAAGGTCAACCATCAATTGCGGTCGAGTAGAGGGCGGAAAGAAGCTTTGTTCGATATAACGAAAACCCCACAAAGAGCTCGCAAACATCGAAACTACTAGAACCAGTGTCAGCCCACGTTTTTTTAGGCAGGCATTTAACAGGCCTTTATAGCCACTGTAGAATTTATTCTGGTAAGGATCTTTGCCGGCGGCATTTTTAGGAGCTTTTAGAAACATAACGCAGAGTAAAGGTGTGATAGTGACGGCAGTGACCCAGCTTAAAAGTAGGGACACCATCACCACTTGAAATAAAGAGCGACAGAATTCACCCGTACTATCGTCAGACGTACCTATGGCCGCAAAGGCTAAAATGGCAATAACGGTTGCGCCTAGTAGAGGTAAGGCTGACTGTTTGACCACGTCAGTTGCAGCGCGGTGAGCACTCATACCTTTTTGTAATCTTATCAACATGCCGTCGACGATAACAATGGCGTTATCGACTAGCATTCCTAGCGCAATAATTAATGCACCTAAGGAGATACGCTCAAGTGCCACGCCCATGGGCTCAAGAAAAATAAAACTGCCACAGATGGTAATTAATAAAATAAAACCAATCAGCAAGCCACTGCGCAAACCCATAAAAAATAACAGCACCACCACCACAATGACCACTGCTTGCAATAAGCTACTGACAAAGCTGTCGATGGCTTTATTTACCGCATCGGATTGCATAGAAATAATGCCAAATTCAATACCCAGAGGAATCTCAGGGCTTAGTTCGGTCACTCGCTTTGTTAAGGCCTCACCCATCCGCACAACGTTACCGCCAGAGATAGTAGAGATACCAATGCCTATACCGGGGTTGCCGTCAAAACGAGTCATACTGCTTTGCGGTTCTAAATAGCCTCGACGCACCGTGGCAATATCTTTTAAATAAATTTGTTGGCCGGCACTAGCGCTGATTAATAACGATTCAAAATCTTTAACAGAATTAAAGGCGCCAGTGGGTTCGATGGTAATAAACTCGCTGCCGACTTTAACTTTGCCAGCATCGGCCACAACATTCTTTTGTTGGAGGGCGGTAACAATGGTTGTTACAGGAATACCTAATTGTGATATTCGGTCGCGAGAAAATTCTACATAGACAACTTCGGTACGTTCACCAAAGGTTTCAATTTTGGCAACATCCTCAACTAGTAGAAGCTCTCGGCGAAGCATGTCTACGACTGTTTTAATTTCGGCGTAACTGTATTCGCTGCCATAAACATTGATAAAGATGCCGAAGACATCACCATAGTCATCAATCACGCTGGAGGCGCCTGCACCCGGCGGTAGGCTGCCTTGAGCATCACCAACTTTACGCCGTAATTCATCCCACACCTGGGGTAGGGTGGTATTGTCATAATTATCTTTAATAGTGACCGTTAAAGTAGAAAGACCTCGATCAGATTTTGATGTAACTTGATCAACTTGGCTCATCTGCTGAACCGCTTTTTCTAGTTCGTCAGTGACTTCTTGCTCAACTTCTAAGGCCGAGGCACCGGGGTAGGCCGTAATAATTAGCGCATCTTTAATGGTGAATTCGGGATCTTCCAGACGGCTCATATCATTAAATGACGCAATGCCCCCAACCAACATCAAGGTGGTAAGTACTAGTATCAGGGTTTTATTGCGAATTGAAAACTCAGCGATATTCATGAGTGTAATCTCTTTATTATTGTTAATAACACTGTGCAGAGCCGATCTTTATTGAAAGCGACGGACAGTCATATTATCGCGCAATATGTGCACCCCAGAAACGGCGATAAGATCGCCGCTACTTAAGCCTTCTGATATTATGACATTGACTCCAGTTAGATTACCGAGTTTTACAGGAGTGCGAGCAGCCATCATAGTGTCTGGATCTATACGCCAGACAAAGGCTTGCTTATTATTATCTGATACCACCGCCTTGGAGGGAATCGACACACCCGTGTCTTGTTGGAGAATAGTAAGCGTCAATGTAGCTGTCATGCCCGGTAATACATTCACTTCACTACTAGGGGTAAAGGATAATTTAGCTTCGTAAGTGCGAGTGGTGGGATCGGCGGTTGTGCTAATTTCTTTAATAATAGCTGGATAATCACTACCGGGAAGTCCGGCAATAGAGACCCTAGGCGTTAAACGCTTAGTGGCTGCTGTAAGGTCATCAGATTTTTTGGAGCGCGCCCAATCGGCTTCGGGCACATTTACCACTAGCTCCAATTGACCAACATCTTGCAGAATTAACACCGGTTCTTTAGCGGTAATGTTGGCAAAGTCTTCCACAAGCTTCATGGCGACTTGACCTGCGAAAGGTGCGCGCAAACTTGCATCTTCCAAAGATTTTTTGGCTTTATCAAATTTTCCTTTAGCGGTGCTACGTTGAGATCTAAGCTTGTCGAAATCTAGCTTAGAAATAAAGTTATCCTCGATAAGCTTTTCGGCCCGGCTGAAATTGGCGGCAGCAGTCTCGAACTCACCTTTAGCTGAATTAAAGGTGCTTTGAAAATCTCGTAAATCTAGTTGTGCTAATAGCTCGCCTTTTTTAACATTTTGGCCGGCAATAACAGGAAATTTAACTATTTTTCCAGACACTTCAAAAGCCATGTCGGCTTTTGTGGAGGCAGATACCTGACCGGGATATTCCAAAGTGATTGCGCCTTCACCTCCGACCGTATAAATTTTAACGGGTTTAATTACCTCTACTACCTGTTGAGGTGGCTCGCTGCAAGCAGTGGACACAAGAGCTATCAGTATTATTAATATCGATGGCAATGTAAAAAACTTACAAACTCGAGGACGATTATCGCTAAAGTGCAGTGGCATTGAATGCTCCATAGTTGGCTCTATTGTTCTGATTCTAATCATTTAGGCTAAATACACAACCTAAATAATATATCAAACCTCAGAAGCATGCACGACGAAGGTCAACTAACGTGGTGTTGATAATGAAGATCATGAGCGGTCGATGAGATTATAAAAGCAAAAACTAGAGGTAAAAAAATGGCAAAATCTATGGAATTAAA
>CAXMPB010000235.1:0-4000 GCA_964195035.1 Cellvibrionaceae bacterium
TCGCGAAGAACGAGCCATTGAAAGTGATCCACGAGTATGCTTTTCATTATTAAATTCAGCTTTTAATTTTTTACCCGAACCGCCCGTTCCCGTACCTGTTGGATCACCAGTTTGCGCCATAAAGCCCTCGATAACACGATGGAAAACAATACCATCATAAAAACCTTTTTCCGCTAATTCTGTTATTCGTGCAACATGTTTTGGCGCTTTTTCTGGTAGCAACTGAATTTCAACTATTCCGCCTTTCAATTCTAACAATAGCTTTTCTGCATATGCAGGGTTAATAGCTATCAAGCTCCATAAAAAAACTGCTATTATAATTCTCATTATTTATTATTCCTCCTAGGAATCATTCTAGTGATTGTTGATTACTTTAATCTTTGTTATTTGTTTCAGATAAGTGGTGCACTGTAAGCTGTTGGAAAGGAATAATCCAGCCATGCTTATTTGCTATATTGACTGATGACTCTTGGATGAATCGCTTCAATCGATAAAAATCAACAGCAATATCTCCTTTAAAGTTAGCAATAATTCGAAAATCAAGAGACGAAGCCGCAGCACGACTAAACTCAACCCTCAAGCCAGTATTAAATTCATTGTATGCCGACTTCATCATGGCCAATGTCAACTCTTCTTGATATGTCTTTAGCATCTTATTAGTCGCTATTGATTGATATTGATAATCAAACCCGAAAACCTCAAAAATAGTAAAGCCATCTTTTGATAGATTTTGTGGTCTCCTCGCTAAAAAATTAAGTGTTTGATAGGTATACGTAGCGCCACCGATTTGGAGCTCAACTACATCTAGTGTTTGCCGAGTCACTTTACCGAAAACGCTATCTTCTAATAAAACAAAATCGCCCACTTTGGTCGGAAACCAAGGCTCCTTAACATGCGAAGCTCTCGAGCTGAGATTGACAATTTCAGCTAAAGGGACGCGCAAACTGCTTCCTAATGCAGAATTACTTAAGTGTGTATGCACATTAAGCTTGCTAATACGCCAGGGTAGACCATGATAAATCAAGCGCTCCCCTTGACGAATAGAACCCATATTAAGCAACGCTTTTATCTCGACGATATATGCGGGGACGGTATTTTTTAAGGCTAAAATAATTCCTGCAATAATCAGCAGCGAGAGCACCAACAATAACCATTCACCAAAACCATAAAGTACTACAAAATAGGTGAGCACCATAAGCAAGACACCAATTACTACTCGAGCTATCACAATTGTACGCTCGGCAAAAAGCGTCGCATCTGGATTTTTCTTAGAAATGAGTCGAATCGGTATCAATGACAGTAGGCGTACACACTGATAAACAATGATGGCAGCAGCCACTGCAATCATCAAGTGCAGTAATATTTCAACAATAACATCCGTAAAAATATCCCCCAGCGTTGTCCATATTGGGTTCTTAGTTTTCTTTAGATTATCTAAATCTTTATTTAATAGCGACAGCTTTTGTTGTGCCGTATTCTTTCTAGAAACTGCAGAATCTAGCAACTGTTTGACCTCTTTGCGTAAGCTAGTCTCTGATACTTTCTTAATATTTTCCGTTAAATTATCAACTGCCTGAATCAGTTCTGCTTCTCTCTCTTCCCAATAAACAATATCGGTTTCTAGCTTTTCTATTAATCGTGGACGCTCACTAATATCTCGCAGCTGATCAAGTAGTGGCTCAAAAATTAATTGCAAATCCTCTCGCCAGTTAAAATCTTTTTTATCAACGGGGGGCTTGGCAAATAACGTCATGCCATTAGTCGAGACATTGACTATTTCACTTCTAACACCAATAATAATATCGTCAACTGATATCAGCTCTTGCGATAGTTGCCCTTGGGTAAGAGAGTCTTTTTCTAACCTTAAGCGCTGCGTTAATTCTCGCTTTTCTTTTTCTTTTAGTATTTTATAGAGGCTGACTAATGTTTGCTCATAGCTTAAATCGATGATTGCTTGCGCATCGTTATCATTTTGAGCAAGAGCCGCGGGGGCACCCACAAAAGCGAGCAAATTAAGGAATAAAACGAATACAATAAAACGAGACACGTAAGCTAACACCTGTAAAATAACAAAGTGTAAACTTTACCATAGAAAGAAATATGAGAAGCGGAGATTTACTTTATAAATAAACTTAGAGGGCCTTAAATTAACACTCAATAATATTGATTGGGACTTCAATCACATTAACAGCAAGACCACCACGAGAAGTCTCTTTGTATTTAGTCATCATATCGCGGCCTGTCTCTTTCATCGTTTTTATCACTTTATCAAGTGAGACTATATGAGAAGAGCCATCGTTATGAAGAGCCATACGTGTTGCATGGATCGCCTTAACCGAGGCAACAGCATTACGCTCGATACAAGGCACCTGCACTAGGCCTCCTATCGGGTCGCAGGTTAAACCGAGATGATGTTCCATTGCAATTTCGGCCGCATTTTCGACCTGATTTGGCGTGCCACCCATTATAGCGGTTAAGCCAGCAGCTGCCATCGAGCATGCAGAACCCACCTCGCCTTGGCAGCCAACCTCCGCGCCACTAATAGAGGCATTCTTTTTATAAAGCATACCTATTGCTGCTGCGGTCAACAGAAAATCACGCACCCCCTCTTGGTCTGCACCGTCAATGAAATCCATATAATAATGCAAAACTGCAGGAATAATACCCGCCGCACCATTAGTTGGCGCGGTTACCATGCGGCCACCAGCTGCATTTTCTTCGTTAACGGCAAGCGCATACAAGGTCACCCAATCGAGAACTGCCAGTGGATCTGCTGCTTTGTCGTAACCTCCTTTTAACTTATTATATAAACCCGCGGCTCGACGCTTAACTTTTAATCCGCCTGGCAAAACACCCTCTGCAGAGCAGCCTCGAACGACACAAGCCTTCATCACATCCCAAAGCTCATCTAATTTCGCTTGAATGTTCTCTAGACTATCGAGCGCTAACTCGTTCGCCATCATCAATTCAGCAATGGTAAAATTATGCTCCTTGCACATTGCTAACAACTCGGCTCCCGAGTCAAAGGGATAGGGCTCGCCTCTATCATCTTCCAAAATAACGCCATTCTCCGCTTCGTTCTCATCGAGAATAAAGCCGCCACCTACCGAATAGAAAGCTCGAGCATCGATCTTACTGCCGCTAGCATCATAGGCACTAAAGCGCATACCATTCGCATGAAAAGGCAATGTTTTGCGGCGATGTAAAATAATATCTTTTTCAATAGAAAAGGGGATGGTCTTACCTTGCTCACCCAATAAGTGAAGATGATTATTTGCTGCAACATCAGCAATAATTTCATCGATCTTATCTATATTGACAGAGCTTGGTCGCTCACCCATTAAACCCAACACTACCGCTTTAGGCGTGCCGTGCCCATTGCCCGTAAGCCCAAGAGAGCCGAACATTTCGGCTTTTATCTTCGCCACATTAGCTAAGGTATTTTGCGCTGCCAGACCGGCAGTAAACTGCGATGCCGCAACCATAGGTCCGACGGTATGCGAGCTAGATGGACCAATGCCAATCTTAAAAAGATCAAAAGCGCTGATTGTCATTGACTCGCACCTTTATAATTGTCTTAAAAACTGCAGTTGGCACAAAAAATCTGTGCAAGTTCTTTGGTGCTGATTTTCGTGATTCAACTACGGCTTTTAAAATTATGACTTATATTTAATGTCAGTGATTAGCCAACCAACGTTGCAGGGTTAACAAACTCATAACCTAAGTTTGTGGCAACAGGCTCATTAGTCACATGGCCGCGATGTACATTTAAGCCATTCAATAAATGTGCATCATCTGCACAAGCTTGCTTCCAGCCTTTTTCTGCCAGAGCAATAATATAAGGTAGCGTTGCATTATTAAGTGCAAATGAAGATGTACGCGCCACACCACCAGGCATGTTAGCAACACAGTAGTGAACCACATCGCCGACCATATAGGTTGGATCTTGGTGAGTTGTTGCTTTTGATGTCTCAAAACAACCACCTTGGTCAATGGCAAC
>CAXMPB010000236.1:0-4520 GCA_964195035.1 Cellvibrionaceae bacterium
GGTTTATTATGGTCTAGGTTGGTTAAAGCCGGTTGCAGGCGATGCGGCAAGCTGGATTGTCGGCTTGTTATTAGCGCTAGTCTATGTCTGGTTAGCTAAAAGCTGCTCGCAATATCCAGATCTTGAAATTGACGATCCAAATGCCCCTGTCGTTGAGCTACCTGAACTTGGCCCTACAGTGAAATCTGGCTTTCATTATATTTTGCCCGTCGTCGTCTTGGTTTGGTGTTTAATGGTTGAGCGCCTAAGCCCGGCTCTATCGGCTTTTTGGGCAACCGCACTAATGATAGTGATTCTGTTGACACAGCGTCCACTGTTTGCTTTTTTCAGAAAGCGTCGTGATATTAAAGAAAAACTGGCACAAGGATTTAACGAGCTAATCGATGGCTTAATCTCTGGTGCGCGCAATATGATTGGCATTGGTATTGCTACGGCAACGGCGGGAATCATCGTCGGTGCAGTATCGCTTACCGGTGTTGGTTTGGTATTGGCAGAACTGGTCGAGATTATGTCGATGGGTAATGTGATGCTGATGCTGTTACTTACCGCAGTACTAAGTCTTATATTGGGCATGGGATTACCAACCACAGCTAACTATATTGTTGTGTCATCATTATTGGCCCCAGTAATTGTGGAGCTAGGCCAGCAAAACGGCTTAATCGTTCCCTTGATTGCGGTGCACTTGTTTGTGTTTTACTTCGGTATTATGGCCGATGTGACACCGCCCGTTGGTTTGGCATCGTTTGCAGCCGCCGCTGTATCTGGCGGAGATCCGATAAAGACCGGCTTTGTTGCATTCTTCTATAGCTTACGAACTGCCGCGCTACCGTTTTTGTTTATCTTTAATACGGACTTACTGCTTATTGATGTCACCTGGGGAGAAGGTATCTTTGTCTTTATAGTGGCGACTGTAGCGATACTGGTGTTTGCTGCATCCACTCAAGGCTACTTCTTTGCACGTAATCGCTGGTATGAGTCAGTGTTGCTTCTACTGATTGCATTTACGCTCTTCAGACCTGGGTATTGGATGGATATGGTCTCTCCTCGTTATGATGTTGTCGCTCCTGCGGCGATTGAAGAGACCTTGAAAGATACCCCAGCCGGACAGGACATGCGCTTTACTGTGCTCGGTGAAGGCAGTGCAGGTGGAGAGCGTGAGTTTGTGATTTTGTTGCCCATAGGCGAAGGCTCGAATGCAGCTGAGAAGCTTGAAAGCTCTGGCTTGACTATATTAAAAGGCGATGACGGTAAATATCTCGTGGATGACGTAGGCTATGAAAGTGCGGCACAAACAGCTGGACTCGATTTTGATCAAGAAATCTTAAAGGCTTGGGTGCCTGTGGATCATTTACCTAAACAGCTAATGTATATTCCTGCGCTTCTGGTGTTGTTCTTTATCGTAGTTGTGCAGCGAAGAAGATACAAATTAAGTACCGATGAAGAGTCTGACTCATTGAATTTAGACTCAACAAGTAAGACTTAGATTGCCGAATTAATACGTTTTTTTTAGTTTTACTAATATTGAAGTCAATAAAAAGTGGTTGCTTGCTAGAACAGCTTGCAACCCTTTCTAGGAGATGAAAATGATCAAAAAAGTACTGGTACCTGTTGATTTACAAGATACTAAGTTTTCCTTAGGCGCCTTGAAAATTGCTTTGCGAGAAGTGAAAGAAAGTGGCTGCGAGTTACATATTATAACAGTGCTCCCCGGGTATAATAACGCTATAGTCGCTTCCTATTTTAGCGAAGAAGATCACAAAGCAGGGCTTAAGAAGGCAGCGCAAAGCCTGCTGGATTTTGTGAAGGCCAATGTGGATGATGAGATTAAGCCAGCACTGAAAGTTTATGATGGTTCAGCGGCTGAGAAAATTAATCGTTATGTGCGCGATAAAGGAATTGACTTAGTGGTGATGCGCGCACATCAGCGTAGTAAGGTAAGTGAGTTTTTTCTCGGTTCGGTAGCATCACGTGTGGTTGAACGAGCCAAATGTTCAGTTTATATTCTAAAAGATTGAGCCTTATTTTAAATGTTAATCTAACCGATTAATATCTACTATCCGAACAACCACGGGTTCCCCTCGAATCCGTGCGAGTAAACTTCTCTTATCAAACAAATTAAGCAGTAACAGCCGTAACGTTTGTTGCAACCTCTTATCTAGGCTAAATTATATCTAGGTTAAGTAGGCCGTAACGAAGACATATATCCGGCATCATTGAAGAGGCAATTGAGTTTTCCTCACGCCTTAATGAGATCCGCTCCTAGCCACCTAATACAGCTACACAACACTACCAAACCTTTATCATTCGTCAATTATTTTTAAACTGCAAGCCTTTAATAATAGACATTTCACTCACTCGTTCAGCTTTTCCTGGGCATATATAGATATCCTCTTATACTTATGACCAGTACTTTAATCACAACTTATTTATTTAAATAGATAAGGATGCATGATAATAACAAACCATTTCAATTTTTTTATAATCGCGATATGCTCACCCTAATAATATTCACAATGGATAATAGTGAAAAGACATCTCCCTCCCCTTAATGCATTGCGCGTATTTGAAGTCGCCGCCAAATCCGAAAGTTTTAGCCGAGCAGCTGAAATACTATGCGTTACTCAAAGTGCAATTAGCAAACAAATTCGCTTATTAGAAAAACATCTAGATACCATTCTTTTTGAGCGCCTAGGTGGCATTGTCATCCCAACCAGCGAGGGCAAGCAATACTTGGCTGTTATTTCTAAAGCTTTAGACACCATAGAGCTAGGCTCAGAAAAGTTTTACGAGCATCAAAGTAAAGAAACCCTAACTATCAATATAGCGCCATCCCTAAGTGCTTTATGGATGTTTTCAAGAGTTAACGATTTTCATAAACTGCATCCCGATATTATCTTACATATTAATTCGGCAGATGATGATATAGATTGGAATAAAAATGATATTGATGTCGCCATACGTTGTCTACCTCGCGATAAAAAGCATACTGATGCGGAGCTACTCTTAGAAGAACAGCTGTTATTAATTGCTACCAAACAACAACTTGAATCAAAACCCATTAATTCGATAGCCGACTTACAACAACATCAGTGCATATCATTTAATAACCGACCACAGTTATGGGAAGATTTTTTTGAGCAACACCAGCTCGACAAAACAAAAATTATTAGCAGCTTTGGCTGCGAGCATTTTTACATGGTTATACAGGCCACATTAAAACATTTAGGGGTAGGTTTGGTCGCTGACTTTTTATGCCAAGACTTTATCGAAAAACAACAATTAATTAATCCACTAGATATAAAAATAGCGAGCAATTACGGATATTATTTAATTATCCCACCACACAAGAGAGATCAAAAAAAGGTGATTAGTTTCACTCACTGGATTAAAGAACAACTACAATAATAGACTATGTTCGACACAAAAATATATTTTATTTAACCGGCTGATCTTTGCTTAGGCTTTTTAGTGTAACTTTTATTCGCGTTAACAGAAGCTTTGTATTTTTTCTTTTTAAAGGGCGTGACTTTAGCATCAACATTTTTCAAGCCACCTAAATCATTAAGCTGACTTTGTGCAATAAGCTGCTGTAGCGATAGCTCAAGGGGCTGCATAAAGCTTTTGTAGCTAGTTTCTCGACGGCTGATCGCGTTGAGCTCCATCTCCCAGCGAGCGGTCATATCGGGCTCAGTTGCCATGTCGGGCAAGCCATTAATCAAGCCCTTACCTACTTCAGTTGCATGGATTTTTCGGCCTTTACGTACTAAAAATCCACGTTTAAATAGCAACTCTATAATACCGGCCCGCGTTGCCTCAGTCCCTAAGCCATCGGTTTCTTTTAATATAGCTCGCAACGAAGTATCGCTCACGTAACGCGCAATACCCGTCATCGCCGCCAACAATGTTGCATCATCAAAAGCTTTGGGCGGGCTGGTTTTCTTTTCAATTAACTCACCATTACTACAATATAATTCTTCACCTTTCTTTACGTTTGGCAAACATTTATTTAAAGGCGTGTCATCTGAGCTAGATTGTTCATCATGCTTTTGCTGATCATAGGGTTTATTGCCATACAATATTTTCCAGCCCGCTTTTGTAGATTCTCGTGATTTTGCAACAAATCGACCACCTAGAATTGTTAGCTGAATTTCACGATCACAATATTCATGAGCAGGATAAAACTGCGCGATATATTGCCGAGCCACTAACTCATAAATATTTTTTTCAGCAAAGCTTAAGCTGTTAAGATTGACCTGTTTTTGGGTAGGAATAATCGCATGATGCGCCTCAACTTTACCGTCGTTCCAGGCTTTACTTTTTAAGCGGCTATCGGCGTCGAAAATTGTCTTAGATAAGCCTTCACTATTGTGCTTAATTGAATTTAGCACCTTAGGTGCTTCAAAAAAATGCTGCTCAGGTAAATATCGGCTATCTGAACGTGGATAGGTTAATAACTTATGGCGCTCATACAATGCTTGGCAAGTATCTAGTACTTGCTTAGCACTTAAGCCAAAACGTTT
>CAXMPB010000237.1:0-7008 GCA_964195035.1 Cellvibrionaceae bacterium
TCTATTGCTTAGATCCATCTTTACGCGTTGTCATTCATCAGACCGCTTTGTCGGTTAATACTTTATCTTCAGCTGTATACGCGCAAAATATAGAAATAAGAGTAGCTACAGCCAGAGTCAGTCTTGTAGATGGTTTCGTTGTGTTCTCCTAAATATTTAATGATAAAAATGATAAGTTGTCATAAGTTTTTTTACCTTATGTTATTAAGGACGAGTCGATAGGGCTGTTAGGATGCAAGTAAGAGAAAATAAATTTTTCAGGTGGTTTTAAAGAGGCTATAGCAGTAAAAATAGCTAGTGAAGGGTGGCAGCTATTTAATCGCTTAACATTATATTTTCACGTCGTAGTAGAGATTGCTATATCATTACCCCCGAGCCATAAATTCGATCTGTTGCACAAGGTTAAACTTAATTATGTACCCAGTTTTACGTCTAATAACCGCATCTTTAAAAGCCATAAGACAAGAAAAGCTTCACGCTAGTGATGTTTGCGAAAATTCGTTTATTTGTATGCCTTGGGACATAGATATGTTTTTTGAGATGAATAACGGGCGCGTATTAACATTATGTGATGTGGGCCGTTTTGTAATGACGATTCGCATTGGCTTGGCAAAAATATTACGTAAAAACAAATGGGGCGTGGTGGTTGCTGGCAGTACCGTACAATACCGCAAGCGCATTCGTATGTTTGATAAAGTGACGATGCGCACGCAAATAGAGACGTATGATGATCGCTGGGTTTATATTACGCAGTCGATGTGGGTGGGCGGTAAGCCTGCATCATCGGTATTGCTGCGTACAGGGGTTACGTCAAAGGGTAAAGTAATTGCCACAAATCAAGTCAAAGAGGCTCTGGATATGCAAGATTGGCAACCCGAGCCTTCGCCTTGGATTAAAGCCTGGATAGCAAGTGAATCGCTCAGACCTTGGCCGCCAAATTCATAAGTTTTTTAAGTGGAATGTCTACATTTCATAACAGCTGTAGCTAGGTTAGGGTTTATTAGATTCGTGGTAATAAAGTTAGAACTGCTAACTTTAATTACATGTGATCACTACGTCGGACTCAATCTTATCCACTAATAGCACTTGATGATTAAATATTTTCTCCGCTATTTTTTGATCTTTACTTGAGTGGTCAGGTAAAGCTATTTTACTAAGCGTTTTGTTTTTATAGCTTTTTTTTAGATTTTTTAAAGCATTGCGACATTGAGTAATAGTCATCTCTGAGTTAGACTTTTTTATAAACGTATTTAACTCTATGCGATTATTTGTTTGAATAAATTTAAGTTCTGTATTTTTCACCTTAAGTTTTTTGTTTTCCTCGTCGATAAATAACTCAAGTCTAATTAATGCGACATCGATTGCTTTAACATGTGTTGTTCTTAATATTTGCATGAAATCATCGGTGGTGTCTGCGTGAGCTAGGCTAAGATTTAAATGCACTACAATCACAACTAATAGGCTAAAGATGATTTTCATAGTTTTTCCGGTGCTATATTAAGTGTTAAATTAAGTGTTGTATCAAATTCAATATATGGAAGCGCCATAGCATCCATAGGCAGGCGTTCATTAAAAGTTAATTACCTATTACAGTTATAGTCAAAAAAAGCAGAAACTCAATAGTTATTGGAATATTTTCGGCCTTGCTTAGGAGAGTTCTTAGGTTTTTTTAGGGTTGGTCGCGTAAAATAAGAACCAATAGAAGCGTTAAGGAGATGTGTGAAAGACTTAGAAAGAATACTGGCCCCTATTAACAAAGATGTGTCGGCCAACAAAGAGGCTTCGGGTAAAAAGCCGCCGCCTGTTGATCTGTGGGCAAAACAGCTGCAATCTCACTGCGGAGAGATCGATATTGTTATCGATGCTCAAGGTAAATGGTTTCATGAAGATGACCCAATCAATAGGCGGGCTTTGGTCAAATTGTTTGCCAGCGTTTTATGGCACGATAAAAGTGAAGGGCTTAGTCAATACTTTTTAATCACCCCTGCAGAAAGGCTTCAAATTAAGGTAGATGACGCCCCATTTATTGCGGTGCTGAGCGAGTTAGTTGGATCGCAATGGCAGGTGACGACAAACCTCGATGAAAGCGTCGTTATTGGAGAGCAACATCGCGTTGAATTACGCTTGTATAAAGGCCAATGGCTGCCCTATGTTTGTATCCGTTACGATCTTTGGGCACGTGCGAGTCGTGTGGTATATGAGCAATGGATGAATGCTGCGCTTGATAAACACGGGTTTGACGACCATGAACAGCCAATTGCACTAACGCTTATGAGTGGTGATCATTTGTTTGATGTGGCAAAAGCTTAACTAGTCAATATTTGCTGCTTGTCAGAAGCTTCTATTTCCGGACAGAATTCTAAGGGAGTTCTAAGGCTAAACAAACTATTTATCGAGCGCTATGGGACATAATGCGTTGCTTCTGGCGATTCCAGTCGCGGTCTTTTTCGGTATCGCGCTTATCGTGTTGTTTTTTGCCCGATGCAATAGCGATAGTGCACTTTACTAGATGGCGCTTCCAAAACATCGACAAAGCAACAATGGTTTTACCCTTTTGATCGGTTGCAATATGCAGCTTGTTGAGCTCTTTACGGTTAAGTAATAATTTGCGCGTACGATTGGGTTCGATTACGTAATGGGTCGATACTGTATTGAGTGGTTGTATCTGTGCACCAATCAAAAGTGCCTCGCCATTTTGAATGATGACGTAGGTTTCGGTAATTTGGCCTTTACCCATTCTTAAACTTTTGACTTCCCATCCAAGCAGAGCGACACCCGCCTCAAATTTATCTTCTATGAGATAATCAAAGCGCGCGCGTTTATTCTGTGCGATGGTGTTGTCGACTATTTTGGGTTTTTTTGCCATAGGGCGGAGTATAAAGGCAATGGCGCATAAACACTATCGATTCTAAAGGTGTGGCTCTATGTTGACGATTTCACATGCTTTTTGGCGCATGGCCGGGCGGTTTTGTCAGTGGCAGTAGTTATAACTCTGGTGTGCAGCTTTAGTGTAGAATAGAGTGCTCTTTTTGTGATGTTTTAGTGGGGTACTTTTAATGGCAACTGTTGCGCGCTCGGCCATCGTGGCTTATTCATCACAGCAAATGTTTGATTTAATTAATGATATTGATTCGTACCCACTTTTTTTAGCGGGTTGTATTGCATCAGAAATCTTATCCCAAGATGATAACTTTATTGAAGCGCGTCTGACACTTGGCAAAAGTGGTATTCAGCAAAGCTTTGTCACCCGCAATGAATTATTGCCGCCAGAAAAAATGATCATGCGCCTGCAAGATGGGCCCTTCAAGTCTTTTGAAGGGGTATGGCAATTTAAGGCACTCGATGATAATGCTTGTAAGGTGAGCTTGGATCTTGAGTTTTCATTTAACAACCCAATTTTGGCCATGACTGCGGGCAAGTTTCTTGAAGATATTGCAAACAGGCAAGTTGACTCTTTATGCCGTCGAGCAGATGAGGTTTATTCATAACGGTTAACGCTTTGTGTTAATGCGAGTGCGTATAAATAACCGCAGTAAATAAAAACAGCGAATAACGTTAATCCATAATTTTATTAACTAGTAAGGCAATAATAATCGTGGCAGATGATGCGAAAATGATCGAAGTCGAAATTGCTTATGCGCTACCGGATAAGCAAAAAATTTATGCCTTAATGATTGAGCAAGGTACCACCGCCTTAGAGGCTGCTAGGCGCTCTAATGTGCTTGATGATTTTGACGGTGTCGATTTAGACGCTTCGAAAATGGGAGTTTTTGGTCAAACAATAAAAATGCCCGACAAGTATGAATTGCAAAGTGGTGATAGGGTAGAAATTTATCGTCCATTAATCGTTGATCCTAAAGAAGTTAGGCGCCAGCGCGCTGCCAAGGCGGCGGGTAAAATTGTTGATTAATTGTTGGCGCATAATTGAATGCTATGAGCAGCGGAAGATTGGTCGATCATAGCGTTAAATTAAGTGCTAAGTTAAATGTAACGTTAAGGTTTGAGTTGATCTTTTATTAAAGATACGCGCCCATTTTCAAAGAAAACAGTAATATGGTGACGAACGTCGGTATCTGTACCTTGGCGTAAGCTATAGTAATAGTCCCAACGGTTTTTGGTAAAGGTATCGGTTAGCAGCGGTGTGCCTAATAAGCGGCGAACTTGGCGCGGCTCCATCCCAATTTCAACTTCAGCTAGTTTTTCATCATCAATTAAATTGCCCTGATCTACATCTGGGCGAAAAACCCCAGGAAAGCCTATAGAGGTGCAAGCAGATAACGTCAGCACAGCCGTGATGAGACATAACAATTTGAGAATAGGGTGCTTAGTCATACCGGTACCTTTAAAGAATCTTATAAAAATACACACGAACTTCAATGGGCTTGCCTTTAGTCAGTGCTAGGATGCTGCTCGAGAGCAGTGCTTTATGCGACGATCGCTATTCTCTGACAGCGGCTTAGAGATAAAAATTAAAGCGCGATCATACCGACCTTAACTGAACATGAGAAGCTAAATGGCGGTTTAAATTGACTAAAGTCCTAGATCGTTTTTACCGGTGTGTGTTTTAAGGTTTAATCATTGTTATCATAGCAGTAGTTGTATCTGGCCTCGAACCGCGTCACACTAACGTTAAGATGTTGCCTTAAATAGGCCTACAAATTATGGTTAGTGACTATTTGGATACAACCTTTGTGTAAGAAATAAAACAATATGTAATCCAGTATAAATGGTAAACGAATAGTAAATTTTGGAGAACTCGATGCCCGTCGATAACAATGAGTTGCGTAAGGTTGGCCTTAAAGTAACGCTACCACGAATTAAAATTTTAGAAATTCTAGAGTCGGCTGAACGTCGTCATTTAAGTGCCGAAGATGTTTATAAAATATTGCTTGAGGCAGGCGAGGATGTAGGTTTAGCAACGGTTTATCGAGTGTTAACTCAGTTTGAGGCGGCAGGGCTGGTTGAACGCCATAACTTTGATGGTGGCCACTCGGTATTCGAGCTAGATCGTGGTGAGCATCACGATCATATGGTATGCGTTGAGACGGGTAAAGTCGTTGAGTTTCACAATGAACAAATCGAGCAATTACAAAAGGATATCGCCGCTGCTCATGGGTATGAAATAACTGGCCATAGTCTCGTGCTCTACGTAAGGCCTAAGGCTTAGGCTGCTACCCAAGAATAGCAGCCTGCCACGGTAAAGCGAATTTAGGCTAGATTTGTTGCTGATTTTCGTGGCGCCTTATGGCGCCTGCGGTTGGAAGGTATAGCCACTGTTTTTCTCTGATTATCACAAAATCTGACTCTCAAGCGCGCGCCCGCGCCACGCTTTCTATTTTCGGACAGCCTTCTAATTTTTTGTCACACGGCGGTCGTTAATTCTCGTCTTATTAATCGTTGTATTTTAACCCCAAGATGTTTGTATTTTAACTCTAGGATTGTCCCATCATCAATTTAGCATGAGCAATTGATTCCTCCGATAGGCTGTTGCCACTAATCATGCGCGCAATCTCTTCTATCTTATGATTATTGTCTAGCTCTACAATATGTGTCGCTGCACTATTCTTTTGCGTGTCTTTGCTCACCTGCCAATGATAATTTGCTTTGCTTGCAACCTGGGCCAAGTGGGTAATACAAAGCACTTGGCAGTTGCTACCTAATTGATTTAATAGTTCGCCGACAACATTAGCGGTATCACCACCAATACCTACGTCTACTTCATCAAATACCAATGTGGCTGTTTGAGAGGTTTGCGCTGTTGCGACTTGTATTGCCAAGCTGATCCGTGAGAGTTCGCCACCCGATACCACTTTACTTAATGGCTTGTGTGGTTGCCCTGGGTTTGTGCTAATTAAAAATTCAATGTCATCTATACCATTGCTGCTCGGTTTTTCGAGGTGCTGTGTGACGGCCACTAAAAAGTTAGCGCCGCCCATAGCAAGGGTTTGTAATTGAGTATTGATGCTGTTGGTTAATTTTTTGGCGGATAACTGACGCTTTTTCGATAGCGACTTGGCTGACGCTATAAACTGCTCACGTGCCTTGATTGTTTGTTGTTCAAGTTCAGCCAAGGCATCGTCACCACCTGATAAGCTACTGAGCTCAGAGCTCAGCTCTGTGTGCTTGCTAGCAATCTCTGTGGGTGCAACATTATGTTTACGCGATATGTCATAAATAGAGGTGAGTCTAGATTCAACCAATTGAAGTCGATCAGGATCAATTTCTACACCTTGTATTTCATGCTGTAGACTATTTTGGGCTTCATCAATATTAATTAAGGCGTTGTTAAATAGCTCGTTAATATTGGTAAACGTATCGGTCTGTGGACGAATACTCTGTAAGATGCTCATTGCTTGGCTGAGTAGCTCACGGATACTGTTGTTAGTGTCGATGCCATCACCATCGCAAAGCGTGCTGAGCTGTTGGCTTTTGTTTATGATCGACTCTGCATTAGCGAGCGTCTGTTGCTGTTGTTCTAGTAGTTGCAGCTCTGCGCTGTCGATATCGAGTTTGTCTAACTCATCAACTTGATAGCGCAGCAGCTGAAAGCGCGCATTCATCTCATCGGCGTTGTCGCGCAGTTTAATAAATTGGCTATTCAGGCCTTGCCAATGTTTATATTCTTTAGCGACATCAGCGCCTAAGCTTTGTTGTTGGCAGTATTCATCGAGTAATTTTTGATGACTGTTTTTAGAGAGCAATGATTGATGTGCATGTTGGCTGTGGATATCAATGAGGAGTTCGCTGAGCGCACGTATTTGTTGCAGGGGTACGGGCTGCGAATTAATAAATGCACGAGAGCGGCCTTCTTTAGTGATCACTCGCCTTAACAGGCAGTCATCTGCATGGCTGAGGTCATGCTCTATCAACCATTGTCGAGCGTCTGCCAAGTCATCCATTGAAAAAGTGGCCGTAATATCAGATCTATCACAACCAAGCCTGACTTTATCGCCATCGGCTTTTTCACCAAGCGCAAGGCTAAGCGCCCCCAACAGCACCGATTTACCG
>CAXMPB010000238.1:0-2700 GCA_964195035.1 Cellvibrionaceae bacterium
GCAGGTAAATGAAAAAGACAGTTGTGAGGTTTGGTATGACTGGAAGTTTAATTGGGTTGGTGGTACGCCAGTAGATTCTCAATGCCATAAATTGTCTGCACAAAAAAAATATTATCTTGAGAATTTGCTTAGACAATTGAAAGCAGCATAAATTATATAAAGATTATTTTAAAAGCCATATAGGCCATTTAAATAGAAAGCCGTTCTTTTTCATCCTCATTATTTTTTTGTTGAATTTCTTCGCTCTAAAAAAACAAGTGCAGACGCTAGTAATAATAAAAAAGTAAGCACCAAGTAATTCTTCCAAATTAAATAAGGTGTGTTCCCCTGCATGGGGGTCACTTTGCCTTCTAAATAAGTCCTTACAAATTGCTCGCTTTGAGAAGTAATGTCGCCATTGGGTGCAATGATTGCACTGACACCATTATTGGTCGAACGGATCACATAGCGTCCCGTCTCTAGTGCGCGCATACGCGCCATATGGAAGTGTTGCAAGGGCCCGATAGATTTGCCAAACCAGGCATCGTTGCTAACGGTAATTATTAAATTAGTGTTTTTAGCGAGTTCGGCAACAAGGACGGGGTAGACTATTTCATAACAAATAGCGCTCGCTATCTGATACTGATTTATCTTAATGGCGGGTTGGTTTGAATCGCCACTAGAAATGATAGAGGTAGGTAGATCAAAAAAATCAATTGCTCCGCGAAACAAAGACTCTAATGGTACATATTCGCCAAAGGGTACAAGGCGTTGTTTTGAATACAAGCCGCTAGCTTGGCCTAAACCTAAGAGGCTATTAAAATATTTTTGTTTTTGATTGTCGTCATAAAGAATTCCTGTGATTAAGCTGGTGTTTGTTGTTAGTGCTTTTTGGTGCATGACATCTAAGAATTCTTGAGAGCGAAAATAAACATCAGGTATAGCAGCCTCGGGCCAAACAACTAAATCTTTATCCCAGAGATTATCTGAGAGCGATGTTAAAATATCTAAGGTTGGTTGACGATATTCTGGGTCCCATTTTAGTGCTTGAGAAATATTAGGCTGAACAATTCCGACTGTCACCTCACTACCCGCGGCCTGTGTCCATTCGACTTCTTTTAATGCTTTGCCTTCGCTCCAAAAAATAATGACAACAAGCAGCGATAATATTTTTGGATTAAACTGACTCGACTTTAGACAAGTGTTTGTCAGCATGCTGCTAGTAAAAGCAGTTAATAGGCTAACAAATAAAACGCCACCAATGGGTGCCCATCCAGCTAAAGGTGTTGATATTTGACCATAGCCTATATAAAGCCATGGGAAGCCAGTGAGTACCCAGCTACGCAGCCATTCACTTAACACCCAAATTAACGGAAACCCTAATAGCAAGCGCCACTGTGATTGCTTGAAATAGCTAAGGCTTATAAAAGGTAGCGCAAATGCGGTTGCAATAGTTGTTACAAATGCACTTGTCATGATCAGTGCTAAAGTTAATGAGGCTGAACCAAATTCATGAATGCTGACAAAAACCCAAGAGGCTCCTGTGCCAAAAAAACCTAGTCCAAATAAGAAAGCGTGAAGAAATAATGATTTTTTAGCCTGCTGTTGATGCAGGTTGTAAGCAAATAGTGCAAGCGTTATTAAACTCAACCACGAGTAACTAAAAGGCGGTATGGCTAAGGTTGTCACTGCGCCAGCAACTATACTTAACAAAAATAAAAGTAATGGAAGCATTTTTATGGTGTTATTATTTAGCAGGAGGGGTTAATCTTAGCAAATGTATTTGTCGATTATCTGAATACAGTACTCTAAAAGAAAACCCTTTTAATTCGGTGATTTCATTGCGCTTTGGTAGGTGCCCAAAGTTTTGCATGACTAAGCCGCCAACGGTATCGAATTCTTCGTCGCTAAAATTGCTTTTAAAATAATCATTAAGATCTTCGATGGGCGTTAGCGCTTTAATAATATAGTCATCGTCCGCAACTTTACGAATAAAGACATCATCGTTGTTATCATCGGTTTCATCGCTAATTTCGCCAACAATTTCTTCTAGAATATCTTCAATAGTTATTAAACCTGAAATACCACCATATTCGTCAATCACAAGTGCCATATGATAGCGATCTTCTCTGAACTCGCGTAACAACACATTTAATCGCTTGCTCTCTGGAATAATCGTTGCATTGCGAATCACAGATTCAAGTGTAAAGTCTTTATGGCCTTTTAAAATAAGCGATAATAAATCTTTTGCGAGCAAGATGCCTTTGATGTCGTCGCTATTTTCACCAATAACAGGAAAGCGGGAGTGACCTGAGTCGATAACTTTAGGCAAAAATTCTTCGGGAGATTCCTCAACGTTAACGGTTACCATTTGCGAGCGAGGAATCATTATTTCTCGTGCTTGCAAAGTAGACACGCCAAGGGCGCCTTGAATAATGCCAAAGGCTTCTTGATCTAATAATTGATTGGATGCTGCTTCACGGATTATCTCAAGTAGCTCTGCTTGAGACTTGGGTTCGCTGGAGAATGAAGAGACCAGACGTTCAAGCCAAGACTTATCTTGACCGTTACTACTTGGAGGTTCGCCGTTCATTAATCGTCATGCATAGTGGAATGAACATAAATGTTAGCAGTGACAGAGCGCCGCGTCTACTAAGAAAATTACAGGGGTTAAATATATGTAAGCGCTAAAAGCTCGATACAAGGTTAAATGGGCCTATA
>CAXMPB010000239.1:0-5507 GCA_964195035.1 Cellvibrionaceae bacterium
GGTTTTTATTTGGGCGAATGTTAATGAGCTGAACCGCTGAAAGCGGTTACACAAACATTGCGTCAGCAATTTTGATCGACTCGTCGACCCGAAGGGAGAGGGCGTAGCCCGAATAATCCCGCTAGGCTCCACCAAACAAGTAAAAAAGCCGTGCCTTTGGGTGCGGCTTTTTTATTGTCTGATAGTTATTGGGAAGGAGTTTAAGCTCTCGGTTCACAAGGAGCGCAGCGACGCAGAGCGCCCATCAGGGCGACCCCAACGGGGAGAGGGCGCTTGCGCCGAATAATCCCGCTAGGCTCCACCAAATTAAAGCAATTTAAAACAATGGCTTATAGTGAAAAGGCTACCTTAGGGTAGTTTTTTATGTCTAAAATTTGATTTCAAGTATCCACTGGAATGTCTACTTGAACAGGTTTTTTCTAATGTTACCTGTAGACGATTTACGTCTGATTTAACTACCTATTTGGTCATGGTAACTTAGCCGAAATAAGAAGTTTAAAACATATGACATTACAACATCAACCGCAATGTAAAAGAGCGATCAAGACGGTGACGTTGTAGATGTATTCTTGCAGAGTAGGAGAAACGCCAAAGCTGCTAAGTTATTCTTTAAAAGACTTTTAAGATCAAACAAAGGTGAGCCGAGAGAAATTGTTACTGATAAATTAAGAAGTTATAACGTGGCTCATAGGGAGTTGATTCCAGATGTTGATCATAACTCAAGACAGTATGTGAATAACAAAGCTGAACTGTCGCATCAAGTCACTAGGGTTTGTGAAAGAGGCATGCGAAAGTTTAAGTCAGTAACAAAGGGGAAACCGATTTCTATCAGCTCACAAAAAAGTTTATAATTTATTCAATTTGGGGCGTAATTTAATTGTGGGTAGACATTATCGGGATTTAAGAGAGGGCACTTTTAAGTCTTGGTATCGTGTAGTTGCGATATGATCGGGTAGATTGGTCGAACAGTTACGAAATACAAAAATAACTTGTCAGTACCCTCTGGGCACAGGGTTTGACGAATTAGGCTCAACCTTTACTGATATTTTAAAGCGAATTCAAGCGGTAAAGGTATGCTTTTTTTTGCGTGGCATTATGGTACGGGCGAGCTTATCCCACTCCTCGATTATTTAACCCTCGAGATAGCGCTTGCGCTTACTGGCTTTCATCTGATGTAAATCGGCTAAAAAGAGCCCGTCAATACAATTACCGAAGTCGGGGTCTACGCTGAAACTGAGCAATTTAAATCCGCCTTCTTCAAAAAGTGCTGCATATTGTTTGAACAGCATTGGGAACTTGCAATTGGCGCTGTTGAATTGTTGTTGCAAATAGGTAAAGCCTTCCTCTCGGTTTAAGCGGGCAAAGCTTTGTTCTAGTGCGGTTTGGTCATTATCTTCAATAATGTATTGGTTTTTGGCACTGGCGAGCGGCGTACCTTTATCGGCGGAATAATATTTTTTATAATAAAATACCAATAAATCTTTGAGTGGATCGGGGAAGTTGTCACTGATACTGACTGGCCCCATTAAATAGCGCACATTAGGGTTGTGCCTTAAATAAGCGCCAATACCTTGCCAAAGGTAATCGAGGCTGGCTTTGCCCCAGTAGTTTGGATTGACAAAACTTCGGCCAAGCTCAATCGCCTCATGTAAATAAGGTGTCATGGCGTCGTTAAATTTAAACAGCTCGGCGGTGTATAAATCATCGAGGTGGCCATTTTGACTCAATTTGTACGCTTCACCAATACGATAAGCGCCGGCAATGTCTAAGCGTTCATCATCCCACAGAACTAAGTGACGGTAGACTTTATCGAAACGGTCTATATCGCGCTTAGCGCCGGTGCCTTCACCCACTAGACGAAAAGCTTGTTCACGCAGGCGGCCAATTTCACGAATAATGGCGGAATCTTCGCTGTGTTCGAACAGACAAATACGGTTGTTGTCTTTGGTTTCACCCAATAATTGCGCTGTTTTAAGCTCTTGTTTTAGCGCGCGCCTGTCTTCTGGGTGCGCGATGGTTTTTTCGGTAATAAAAGTTTTTTGGCGGTTAATATGTAGCTTGTACACATGTTTTTTTAACCGCTTGATTAGTGCTTTATCGGCAATTTTTTGAGTATCTAGCTCTTTGGCCGCTATGGTTTCTCCAACGCGAAAGCGAATATCCATCGACTGCTTATTAAACATTTCGTGCGCCAACAGCGCTGTGCCTAAAGGTTTAAAAAGCATTGATGCGCCGTAAAATAACAGCGAATTCTTTGCATCGATATACACCGGCAGTATTGGGGCTTGGGTTTTTCGGGCGAAATGCAAAAAACCTGAACGCCAAGCGCCATCGCGCACGCCCTGTGGCCGAGCACGCGAAACTTCACCCGCCGGAAATAGGATCACCGCTTGATTCTCATCTAACGCGGCCATAATATTTTTATAGCTGCGACGGGTAGCGCTACCGCCCATGTTATCGAGCGGCAGCAACAGTGGGTGCAGGGCGCTAAAATTCATCAGCATGTCGTTGGCGACAATTTTCACATCGCGGCGAACCTCACTGGCTAAACGCAGCAGCGCTAAACCATCCAGCGAGCCGATAGGGTGGTTGGCAATGATAATGACGCGGCCCTGTGATGGGATGTTGGCGCGGCTGCGAGCGGAGGCGGAGTAACTGAAATCGAAGTTGTCAAAAATACGATCAATAAACTCAAAGCTGCTGCAGTCTTTGTTATTTTCTAGAAAATGATTGATTTCATCTTCGTGGGTAATTTTTCTGAGCATGCCCAACGTCGTTTTTTGAATAAGGGCGGAGTGCTGTTTAAAGGCTGGGAATTTTTCGTTAACCGATGCTGCGATATCAATCATGTCACACCTTGTTTTTGTCTGTTTTCAAAAGTTTATAGCGAAATTGTGACAGTTATGTAAATCGGCTGTGTATTTTTTATGACAATGCGCTGGCGGTCGATTAGGTTTAGCACTCGGTCGTTATCGCGAGCGCCATCAAGGGATGCATTCAGCAGTGGTATGGTTCTGGCAACTTAACGCAGCCTTTTTGATACAATTGGCTGATGAGCACATACAAGCGTCACAGTTTCCCTCCCGACATCATCAGCTATGCAGTTTGGCCTATTTCCGTTTAAATCTAAGTTATCGAGATGTTGAAGACTCACTTACTGAGCGCAGCATTACAGTTTCTCGCGAAGCAATTCGTCATTGGTACCCAAAGAATTCGCTGCGCTCATCGGGCAGGCTCTGTATCAACTTTGGCAAGATTTATACGTGCCGGTTGAAGAAAAGTCACCGAAGTTTTGGAGATACATTCTTTGTTGATGACATTTTCTTCAAGATAAATGCAAACAACATTACTTGTGGAGAGCGGTTGACCAAGAGAGCCTGCCCCGTGAGCGCAGCGAGTGCTTTGGGTATGGCGACATTGTAGATGTGTTCTTGCAGAGTAGGAGAAACGCCAAAGCTGGCAAGATATTCTTTAAACGACTTTCACAATCAAATAAAGGTGAGTCGAGAGACATCATTACTGATAAATTGTGAAGTTATAATGTTACGCATAGGGAATTGATTCTAGGTGTCGGTCACAACTCAAGTCAGTATGCAAATAACAAAGCTGAATTGTCGAGCCAAGTCACTAGGGTTTGTGAAAGAGGTATACGAAAATTTAGGTCAGTAACCCAGGTAAATCGATTTCTATCAGCTCACAGAGAGGTCTATAATTTATTCAATGTGGGACGTAATTTAATTGCGGCAAGACATTATCGGGATTTAAGAGTGTGCGCTTTTGCGTCTTGGAATCGAGTGGTTTCGGTATGATGGGGTGGATCGGTTGAGTTTTTCGAAATTCAAAAATAACTTGTCAGTACCGTTCATTATTTGGAATACTTGAAAGGCAATGCTCCGCTATTTTATTTGTTAAGTATTTATGTAACGGTGAGGGGAGGTCATGTCCCATGCCTTCAATTAGTTCATATTTAGAATTTTCTATATATGATGCGGTATCTTTGCCGCAGGCAGCAGGCAGCAACGAGTCTTCATCGCCGTGAAGCACTAGCGTTGGTGCCACAATAGTCCTCAAAAGTTCAACTCGGGAGCCATCGGCAATAATTGCCGCAAACTGACGATCAACGCCACCAAGAGAAGGGTGCCCTCGTTCTACGCTCCGTTTAATAAATGTGGCAAGCACAGTGGGGTCTGGTGGATACCGCTTACTGCTAATAAGTTGCCATTGAGCGATTCCATGATTTATAAAATCTACCTTTGTGTCACTTTTTGGAGAGGACATAAAGTGCGCCTTAATTTCTCCACTTGCACCTGGTAGACCACGCCTTCCCGAGGAAGACATTATTGAAGTTAGACTGAGTGTCCGTTGTGGGAAGCCAGCAGCAATTCGCTGGGCAATCATGCCCCCCATTGAAGCTCCAACAAAGTGAGCCTTATCAACTTGTAGATGATCTAAAAGTGCGACGGTGTCCTGAGCCATGTCTTGCAAGGAATAGGCAGATTTTACTGCTAGTCCAATCATGGCTCTAAACATCATCCATAGAATTTTTGGGCTACCTAGAGAATCAAGACGAACTGATTGTCCTATATCTCGATTGTCGAAACGAATTACATAAAACCCCTTGTTAGCAAGCAAGTTACAAAAAGTGTCGGGCCAACCGATCCGCTGTGTACCTAAACCATGGATTAATACAATCGTCGTTCTATTACTGAATCCGAAGGTATCATATGTTAAATATATTTCACCAAGTGTTGCCCGGTCAGTTGTAAATTTATCTCGCATCTTAGGCTCCTTAACCATCTAGACTATATTTTTTATCATCGCAAACATGAATACTAATGTCTGGAAAATATTAAATCAAGTAAAAGCTTAATTAAATATAGTCGAATTTACAGTTGGTACTTATTTTGACTGAGAGGTGATAAACCATTTTAATATCAGTGTTACGTTGGCTAATTAGCTGTCATTATTATAGGGTAATTTTCAGTAGCAATGAGCAACTCTAAGTTGGTCAGCTTGTAACGAGTACTGGTTAATTTTTGATAAAGACTCCGAAGATCAAAAATCTAAACATTTCTAGGTTGTAATAGTCCCTATTTGACTCTGCCGTAAATTGAGGGAATATATATTATTATATAAAAAGATGACGGGATGAAAATATTATAGGAAATGTTACATCGAATAATTGAGCCAAGGGTTAATAAGAACAAAATTCAAATTGAAGTATTTTGATCTATAGTCAAGATACCTTTTTATTGTAAATATAAAAATAGATCGTTCATTTTATAAAAATTATTTTCTTTTAGTCGTAAGACCGTATTTATATTCTCGTATTGATAGTGATTAATCATGTTATCCCTGCTCTAAAAAATCCAGAATATTATATTTTGAAAAACTTTTAGTTTATGAAAATTATATTTTTTTAATTTTATTACCTATCTGAATTTGAGTATTTTTTAATAGATCATATTTTGGTCTTGGTTTATATATTTAGATAACTGATTATATCC
>CAXMPB010000240.1:0-9411 GCA_964195035.1 Cellvibrionaceae bacterium
GAACAGCCCGCAATAAAGCAAGTAACAGATAATGTCGCCACTGCGCTAGCAATAAAGCCAGAAGTGGCTATAGATTCAGCGCAGCTTGACGCTCAGGAGGCAGCGGTACCCGTAAAAAAGTCTAAAGCGGTGTTTGACCCGAAAGTGAGTCAAGAGCCTATTACCGAACTTGCTAATAGCCCTCTAAACCAGAATGTGTCGGCTCAGAATGAACCGCCTTTTGCCGAAGATGTAGATGGTCATGTAGACCAGACGCGGTCGGCTGAAAATGAACCGCCTTTTGCCGATGATGTAGAGGGTTATGTAGACGAGAGCTTGTCTGCTGAGAATACACCGCCTTTTGCAATGGATGATGGCCATCCGACAGCATCGAACCTAGATGTCGAACATCAACAGCTAATTGCTGAGTTAGCTGAAACAACGCTGAGAACCTTAGCTGGAGATAAAACACTTGTAGAGACTGTTATTGCTGATGCGGTACAAGAAACTCCAACAGCTGTTAATAAGTATTTAAATAAATCAGTCGAGGCACTCTCCGAGCTTAATCCCACCAATTGGTTCGCAGTTTATCGTCAACTCGATACAGGTGGATTATTACAAAGTACTGTTGCCAATTGTATTTATATTGGCATGCAAGTGAATGTCGAAAAGACTGTGTTGGAGTTTTTATTGGATGTGGAGCAAAGTACTTTGTACGATGCGTCTCATCAACAACGTTTAGCCGATTTGCTCGTCGATTATTTTGGTCAAAGCCTTGAGGTTAAGATTAATAATGGTCAGCCAGATCGTGAAACGCCTGCGCAGATTATCGTTCGTTTGCAACAAGAGCGACAAGCACAGGCAGAGTCTGCAATTAAAACAGACCCAGTGGTAATGCAGTTGCAAGAAAGCTTAGGTGCGACCATTATCGAGGGTTCAATAGAACCTATTGATGGTTAATAGAATAGTAGCCATCATCGCTTACGAGTATGCGAGAGCTAAAATGTCAGTAATTCGATGTATTTATATTAGTATTTTTAGCTCGACCTTATAAAAAGTTAGAACAGCTTTTTATAAAATTAATAAAATGAAACAGGAGAGTCGACATGACCGACATTGGCAATTTAATGAAACAAGCCAAAGCAATGCAAGAAAACATGCAAAAAATGCAAGAAGATCTTGCTAAGTTAGAAGTTGTTGGTGAATCTGGTGCCGGTATGGTTAAAGTCACAATGACAGGTCGGCACGATGTTAAAAATGTCGAATTAGATCCATCACTTTTAACAGAAGAAAAAGCTATCGTAGAAGATTTGCTGGCAGCGGCTGTGAATGATGCGGTGAGAAAAGTAGAAGCTAGTAACAAAAATAAAATGGGTGATCTTGCCGCAGGAATTGATCTGCCTGCAGATTTTAAAATGCCATTTTGATGCTTTATACCTGGCAATATAACGTTTATCGTTACAAAAAATGTATTTAAGTAAGAGAGTAGAGTACCGTGATTTATGTTTAGCCCCTTAATTGACGAACTAATTAGCGCTTTGTGTTGTCTCCCAGGTGTTGGCAGAAAGTCTGCACAGCGCATGGCATTTCATTTGTTAGAACGTGACTCAGAAGGTGGTGATAGATTATCGATAGCGCTTAAATCTGCGATAGAAAAAGTAGGGCGCTGCCAGCAATGTCGTACATTAACAGAAGAAAATATTTGTGGTATTTGTGCTAGCCAAAAACGTAAAGTTGCACATTTATGTGTGGTAGAAACACCCGCCGATATTGTTGCTATCGAACAGTCGGGTACTTATCAGGGTAAATATTTTGTCTTGATGGGGCGGCTTTCACCCATCGACGGTATTGGTCCTAATGAAATCGGTTTGCCTTTACTTGATCAGCGTCTACAGGCCGAAGGCGTTGAGGAATTAATTTTAGCGACTAACCCTACCGTTGAAGGTGAGGCTACCGCACATTATATTGCCGAGCGTGCTCGCCAATATAATGTGATCGTATCGCGTATTGCGCACGGTGTTCCACTTGGGGGTGAACTTGAATTTATTGACGGCGGCACCTTGGCGCATGCCTTTAGTAGCCGACGAAGTTTCTAAGCCAAGAACTTACAGAAGATTCAGTTCTATATATATTTTAACAAGCATATCTATTAATTATGTCACTAAAGCCTTCTATGAAATCAGAAATTAAACCAGAACTAAAGCCACAAGCATTTGAATGGGTAAATACTAATGAGCGCTTGCAAGCACTCTGTCTGCAATGGGCTACTCAAAAAGCGATTGCTTTAGACACTGAGTTTATTCGTACGGATACGTTCTACCCGATTATGGGTTTACTGCAAATCGCCGATACGCAAGGTATCTATTTAGTAGATCCACTCGCGATTGAAAATAAAAAACCATTGCAAGATCTTTGGAAAAATACCGGCGTTGTAAAAATTATTCATTCTTGCTCAGAAGACTTAGAAGTTTTTAATCGGTATTTAGAGGTGTTGCCCACGCCTTTATTTGATACACAGGTAGCCGCTGCATTTGTAGGCATTGGTTCATCAATAGGGTATTCAAATTTAGTCGAGCTTTTATTTGGCGATCTTATTCCAAAAGATGAAACGCGCTCAGATTGGTTGCAGCGCCCCTTGAGCAATGCCCAGCTCAATTACGCCGCTTTAGATGTTGTGCACTTACTACCGATTTATCATGAGTTAATCGAGCGCTTGAATGCGCAGCAGCGTCTTCAGTGGGTAGTGCTAGAGTGCGAAGCATTACTTGCTAAGGCAAGTTCTAATGATAGTGTTGCCCAACATTATTTGCGAATTAAGTCTGCATGGAAGTTGCAGCCCAAACAATTGGCAGTGTTAAAGGCTCTGTCATCTTGGCGCGAGCGTGAGACGCGTGTAATCGACATACCGAGAAATCGTTTAATTAAAGATAGCGCTTTATTTGATATCGCCCAACGCTTGCCTAAAACAAAAGAACAGCTAGTTGAATTGAATGATGTTCATCACCGATTTCTCAACAGTTACGGTGAGCGTTGCCTACAATTAATAAATGAGGTGTTAGCGGATGAGGATGACTATCCCGAACGTCTCGCCGCACCTTTAAATGCGGAGGAGCGAAAATTATTTAAACAGTTAAAAGCACATGCTGTTGAGATTGCTGAAAAGATATCACTGCCTGCTGAATTTTTAATTCGTAAAAAAGAATTAGAAGAAATAGTGCGTCACCCACAGCAAACCTTGCTATCAACACCAAAGATATTGCGTGGTTGGCGTGAAGAGATAATTACTCAAACGTTACTGGGTGTTTTATCAGAGGCAATCAATACAAAAGAGAATATTTAAAGAGAAGACAAAAAGTTAGTCAATCACATATAAATATTAGCTATTTAAACGGCTAATGTAGAGAGGAAAAAAGTGTCATTCAATAATGAAAAGTTACTTTGCGAAATATACCGCTGTTCTAAAAAAGAGGGCATGTATATTTACGTTGATAAAACAGATGGGCTTGAAAAACTTCCTGAGACCCTACATAAACAAACGGGTAAGATGGTGCTTGCAATGGGCTTGGTTATTACCCCGGATAAAAAGCTGGCCCGTGCTATCGCTAAAGATGTACTAGCCGCCATTGAATCACAGGGTTTTTATTTGCAAATGCCACCAAGTTTATATGGTGAGGCGCAGATAAGCAGTCGCGCTATTATCGAGGCAAATAATTTTCTCGAGAGTCAAAAATAAAAGGCACCTTTAAAGATGTCAATATCTTGGCCTGCGGTAATAAAATGCAGTGGTGATGATGAATTACTATTTATTAAAGACGAGTGTGCTTGGCTAGCTGATGATCTAAGTGCTTATGCTTATTCAGAGGATGATGTGCTTGTTGATAGCAATAGTGCACTTTTTTCACTTGTATATGATGTAAAAATAAAAAAAGCTGTTTTAAAGACCCAGCAAAAGATGGTGTCCGTTGATCAGTTTGAAATATGGCTTAAAAATCATATGGTGATACTGAATCAATGCTGTTCATCTAAACTACGATTATTATCAATAAATGAAGGGCTTACGCTTTTAGAGCAGTTTAGCGATTAGATCAAATGCTTATGAACAATAAATCAAGAACACACGAACTATGAGTGCAAATTTTTGGGAAGAAAAAGCATTATCTGAGATGACGAATACTCAGTGGGAATCGCTTTGTGATGGTTGTGGTAAATGTTGTCTGCATAAATTAGAAGATGAAGAAGACGGTAAACTTTACTATACCGATATTGCTTGTCAGTTATTGGATATAGAATCTTGTCGTTGTGACGATTATACTAATAGAGTCAAAAAAGTCCCTGCATGCCTGACTCTGACCGCTGCAACCTTAGGCGAGGTCCATTTTTTACCCGATACCTGTGCCTACCGTTTATTGTCTGAGAATAAACCGTTAGAATCATGGCATCCATTAATCTCGGGCAATAGTGATAGCGTCCACGAAGCGGGTATTTCAGTGTCGGGTCGGGTGTTATCTGAAACCTACATTCATCCCGATGATTTTGAGACACGAGTAATTAACTGGATAACATAAAGTAAATAAAAGAGAGTTACTGTAAGGGTAATTCTTAGTTGTAACTACTTAGTAGCAACTACTCAGTAGTAACTCTTTAATATTAACTCTCTAGTAGTCATCATAAATAATTGGTTGTATGCATGTTTAGTTTTGAAGAATATATAATGGGGTGGGGTATCTACCTATTTGCAGTCATTGTTTTACTTTTTGTGTTTTGGCGGATGACACGCTTTATTTCTTGGCGTTACTGTCGTGATTGCGTCAGACTTTTTGGTGCAGTGTTCTTATTATTACCAACGGTGATAGATAGTGGCTCCTATTATTGGGCGCCAGCTTGGATTAAAGCTCTGCTCAACATTATTTTTGCGAATTTCGATATATTTTGGCCTATTGTCCACCTATTCCTATTAGCACTTTGCTCCACTTATCTCGTCTATTTTCTATTAGGCTTTATTTCTTCTGCTTTTAAAAAATTGCGCGATAAAAAGGCGCTTGTTAAAGATCGGCGCGAGCCAAGAGTCTCCTAGGAGGCTGTCTAAAAGTAGGCTGATTGACTGAATCCACTATGTCGGCCCACTATATCCCCCAATATACTTAAACAATGTGCTCAAATGTAACTCCTTGCCATGGCCACTATTGTCGAACAGCCTCCTAGCTTTATCGATTTAAGCATCAGCAATACAGCATAGTCCATATTCGAGACGCTACATTTTTCCCTTTTGATTCTCGCCTTTGTATTGTTGCGATTTCTTCCATTACTGCTATACCTAAAGGGAAGCCATTGTTTTAATTTATTTTTTTATCTTGATCTAGCCTTTGCTCAATATAAAGGTCTTGATATAAATGGCTCGGGCAGTCGCCTAGATAATTTCTTAGCCGATCAATAAATAGTGAATCAATAGGTAATCAGTAACGGTATGCTCATATTTTCTTCTCCTATCGCGTATTTTACCCGTAGTTACGTCTGTGTTTTTAAGCAAGTGTGGTTAACACTATTAATTGGTTTGTTATGCACCGTAAATCTTACTCTCGCTGAAGAACCTTTCGCAGATAAGCCTTCGGATGTTCGTATCATTATCGATATTTCTGGCAGTATGAAAAAGAATGACCCCGAAAACTTACGCTTACCTGCGGTTGATATGCTCAGCAAATTATTACCCGATGGCAGTAAGGCCGGTATCTGGACCTTTGGGCAATTCATTAATATGTTGGTTAAGCACCGAGAGGTTGATCAAAGCTGGAAGCAAGACGCCAGTGTCAAAGCATCAGGCATTAGCTCTGTTGGACAATACACCAATATTGGTGAAGCCCTCGAAAAGGCAGCTTACGATAAAAACTATTCTACAACGGGTAAGTATCAAACTCATGTGATCTTGCTGACCGATGGCATGGTTGATATTGATCGTGATCCTAGTGTGAACGAGCGCGAACGCAGTCGCATCATTAATACGCTTTTGCCTATGTACCAAAAAGCAGGTTTTATTATCCATACAGTTTCTCTGTCTGAAAAAGCGGATAAAAAGCTAATGGACAAGCTCGCGCTTGCGACGGGCGGGCAATCCGCTGTCGCAAAAACTGCCGATGAGTTAATGGATATATTTTTACAAATTTTTAATCGGGCGGTACCTCAAGAAGAATTACCCTTTGACGGGAACTCATTTTTAACGGATTCAAGCATCGAAGAATTTACCGCGTTAATTTTTCGCGAACCTATGTCACCAGAGACAACCTTATTTGCACCCGATAAAAGTGACTATACAAAGGACACCAAGGATAAAAATGTAAGTTGGTACCGAACAGATAAATATGACCTTATTACTGTCAGGCAGCCATTAGAGGGTGAATGGCAAGTGCTCGCTGATTTAGCACCAAAAAGCCGTATTACTGTGGTGAGTGATTTGAGTTTACGTGTCAAATCGATACCGTCGAATTTAATGGTTAATAATGTTGTCGATTTTTCGTTAGCATTTAGAGAAGATAATAAGGTCGTTGATCGCGCTGAATTTTTAGACTTGTTAGATATTAATGTAACGGTTAATAGCTTAGATACAGCAGAGGGACTGAAAGAGACTTGGTCTAAAAAATTATCCGATGGATTAGTGCCAGGTAATGGGGTTTATAATACGCTCTTAGAGCGCTTTAATGAAGTCGGTGAATATGAAGTTATTGTCGATGTTGATGGTAAGACCTTTCAGCGCCGCTCTGTACAAAGGCTTAATGTGCGCACACCTTTTAAGGTGGAGACACAAATAATTAATGAAGACGATAACACGCAATTCAATATTGAAGTTATTCCTCAAAGCGAGAGCATCGATATTACCAGTACTCAAGTTGTCGCTAAATTAAAGCCGCCTAAAGGCAGCACTCTAATCAAACCTTTTGAGTTGACCAATAACCAAGCTTGGGCACTATCATTTAAGCCCGAAGACGAAGGCATGTATCGCGTTACGATTCGCATTACAACCACGAATAACAAGGGCGATACGAATGACATTATCCCTAAAGCTTTAACCTTTTCATATCCGGTTGCGGATACTATGTTTGAGCCATCAGCAAGTGTTGTTGAAGATGCTGTCATCGAAGCAGAACCCGCAGCTATCAAAGAAGAGCCTTCAGTAGAGTTGAAAGCGGAGGATAATAAAGCCGCAGATAAAGCAGAAACTGAGCAGAAAGAGCCCGAAAAAAACGAAAGTAATACAATGCAATGGATACTCTATGGCGTTATTGGTTTAGTCAATCTCATCATAGTTGCTGTGATCTTTTTTCTTTATCGTAAATTTGTTAAGCCTAAAAAAGAAGAGCCTGAAGAGTCAGCAGAAGATGCTGCTAAAAAAGAGCTAGAAGCGCCACCGGGTGAGTTGCCAATGGATGAAATGGCCATAGATGAGCTTGATGATATAGATCTTGCTGAAGACGATAGCGTTGAGCAAGCCGGCACTGCAAGCGATGCTTTGGCAGATTTGGTACCGGAGACTCTGGATGATGGTTCAGATAATAGTTTAGATGATAGTTTGGATAATAGTTTAGATGATAGTTTGGATGAGGCATTAAATGATAACTTCGCTGATGAGAGTGAAATTGATGAAGGTCTATTCGATGATCTCGAAAAAGAGCTAGATGATTTAGATTCAGCGGTTGAAGATATACCCAAAGAAAAACCAGACGAATCAACTGATGACTTGACTGGCGATAATACGTTGGATGATGTTGAAACAGACTTGATCGATGAAGAGCCTGAGTTTAGCTTAGATGATTTTGCCCCAGATCCATTAGATAAAGACGATATAGAGAAAAAATGATGCGTATTAATAGTGTCGTTTTTAGTTGTACGGACTAATTTTTTCACTTTAATTTTTATGCACACCTCGATTGAGGTGAAGATGCGTAAATCAAAAATTATACAGTATCGTTTTGTTAAAGACTGCGTAACAGCGGTGTAGGTAAGTGCCGACATTTTTAAACATACAGTTATAAAACATGCAGTTATAAAATATAATTATAAATTATTAGACTTAAATTGATCCGAATAAAAAAACAGCTTCCTCTCTATTGCTCTTCAATCAGATAAAAGTTTATCGTAAGTTCGACGGGCGCCTAGGCGAAAAATATAAATACCTTAAAAAATATTATTAATGGCATCTAATAGGTGACCCTTTGTCGTAAAATTGGTAGTCTAATGTTTGTCATTTTAACCCTTCCTTACATATCTATTCTATAAACTGTTGATGTACTATGTTTCGTTTTTTTGAAAGTCTTGTTGAGCCTTTTCCAGCCGCTGAGCCTACCCAACCTCCGGCTAGCCTATTGGCTTTTTGTCGCCACTATACCCGCGGTGCCGAAAAGCATTTGTTACTAATGGCAATACTCACGGGCCTGCTCGCGATTTTAGAGGTTACTCTATTTGATTTTTTAGGTCAGTTAGTCGATTGGTTGTCGACTAAGGATCCAGAGACTTTTTTAGATGAAGAGCGCGGCCGCCTTTTATGGATGTCGTTTATTATTTTAATTGCGATTCCGGTTACGGTTCTGTTTCACTCTATTTTTATACATCAAGTGTTATTGGGCAATTATCCAATGGCGATTCGCTGGAATATGCACCGTTATTTATTGGGTCAAAGCTATTCGTTTTATCAAAACGAATTTGCAGGCCGCATTGCTACTAAGGTATTGCAAACATCACTTGCAGTGCGCGAGTCGGTCATGAAAGTGCTCGATGTTATTTTGTTTGTTAGCGTATATTTTTTGGGTATGTTGTTTTTGGTTGCTACTGCAGATATCCGCCTGGCAGTCCCGCTAATTTTTTGGTTAACCGGCTATATAATAGCGCTCGCCTATTTTGTGCCGCGTCTACGCGATGTCTCTGCGCTGCAAGCCGATGCGCGTTCAGAAATGATGGGGCGTCTTGTTGACAGCTACACTAATATTAGTACCGTAAAACTATTTTCTCATGCGAATAGAGAGTCAGCTTATACTCGCGAGGGCATGGATCAGTTTTTACAAACCGTTCATCCTCAGATGCGCTTGGTGACCAAGTTACAAATCACTGTCTGGATGCTCAATTCCTTATTAATTTTCTCAGTGGGTGCTCTGTCTATTTATTTATGGACAGAAGGGGCCGTATCTATTGGAGCTATTGCTATTGCCGTAGGGCTTAATTTACGCCTAAACGGAATGTCCCAGTGGATTATGTGGGAGGTATCGATGTTATTTGAGCACGTCGGCACTGTGCAAGATGGTATCAATACACTGTCGATCGATCGCCATGTACAAGATATAGATAATGCACAGCCACTGATCGTATCATCGGGGCTCATTGAATTTGATCGTGTGCGTTTTCATTATGGCAAAAAAAATGGTTTATTTGATGATTTATCGCTATCAATTA
>CAXMPB010000241.1:0-3063 GCA_964195035.1 Cellvibrionaceae bacterium
GAGGCAAAAGACAATACCTGACACCAACATTTACGACTCAATTACTTTCAAGCTCGCCCATCGCTTACCGCCGAAAGGAACCGGTTAATGGCTATATATTGTATCAAAATGCTGCGTTAGGGTTTGCCGCGCAACTGTATCGGTGCGCAGTGTACGGCATACGGGCAAAGGCCGCGCCCCTAAAATTTAGGTGCGTCTAATCAAACCAAGCCTAGCTAGTGCAATATGAAGGCTAGGGGCGAATATATGCATATCCTTGCTCTTGCAGCTCCAGAATACGCAAAACGCCCGCCTGAACAATTTCTACACCTTCGACCAGCACTACTTTCTTGCCGCTTTTCTTCTCGATAGCATTTTTGGTGTTACCACAGGCACTAAAGGTAATGTCCTGCATCGCCAAGCTTGGTACCCGCTTCGATACTGGGCTTATCGGCGTTAACATAGATAACCCAGGGCCGTAGGCGACGATTTCGATCGTAATGTTGTCTTGCCCCAGCGCCTGTTGAAGGTTGACGGCATTATTGAGCGCGATATTTTGCGTTCTGACATCGTCGGTACTTACCTGAATAACCAGTTTGCGAACATCATCAGCAGCAATAGCGGCTTGCGCTCCCACTAGCAGTAAAAACAAAATGGCCAAGCGTGTAATCAGTATTGTAGTTAAGTGCCTCATTTGTATGCCTCCAAAGATAGATCATGTCAAACACATGATCTGTATGATTTGCACTCATAGTCTGCCACATCTAGCGTTGATGTGCGCTATAGACTTTTGCGATTAGATTATTCCATCTTGGCATAGTCAAATAATGAGATCTGAACCCGTTAACCTCTTTTAGACTCTTAGCAATACTTAGCTAGCAAGCAGTAGGTAATTTTTACTGTGACGAGTATAATAGACTCCTACTTAATAAGACAAAGACCATCATATGAGCGACGATATTGATTACAAACTTAATCCATTACATGGGCTAAGTTTAAAAAACTTATTAATTGAGATTGTCGATTATTATGGCTTTGATATTCTACATGCCTATCTCAATATCAACTGCTTTAAAACAAACCCCAGCATTGACTCAAGCGTAAAGTTTTTAAAGAAAACTAACTGGGCACGAGAAAAAGTCGAGAGCTTTTATTTGTATCAATTTAAAAGCCTACCTAGAGCCACAGACGAACAATTCGAGTTACCCCCCAGGGACCGAATAATACCCGAAGGCCAAGTGCCTGGCGAACCTGCCGAATTAGATTTAGAAGATGCCGCACGCCTACAAGAAAAGCGTGCTAGAAAAGCAGCCGATCATGGAAAGAGTCGCCATCCGCGCTCATACTAAATAACTAAAAGCGTGACACCGAACACAGCTCACTTCAGGCCATCGAGAAGCTCAGGGCGAATGGTGTGATTTTTGGATCAGCTCATCGTATCAATAAACCTGACCCTCGCAGCTCTTAAAATTAAGCAAGTTATTCGAATACAGTTTTTAGCAATATGGAGATACTAGATTCCTGCCTCCCCTTAATTTTTCACTCTTCTACCGTTCATCCTCAGCCCTTCTAATCTACCGCCAATTTTGAGTCTGCCGAAGGAAGCCTGTCGAGGGATCAAAGGCTAAACTTATATAAATAAATGGGCGATTTATAAAAGTCATTCAGTTGAATTGTCTTGATGGGCTGACGTGATGATAATGCAAAATTATTACTGATCAAATATTCGAGATTGCCGCTTTGCGACATAACTTTATGCTCGATTGCTTGCATTCCCTTAGGATACAAATAGCATAATATAACCGAGGCGCTAGAAAGATCTGCGTGCAGAAAGTTTTTTCGATACAGCTCAATATTTTTTAAGCCAAGTAGGTTTTTAAATATAACCGTTGTAAGCCATGGTATGATTGATAATTCATAGGCAATTATTTTTCGCTGGGGATATTTTTTTGCCAGAGGGATAAGCAAGCTACCCCAACCGCTGCCTAATTCAAAAATTGGTCCCGTCTCAACTCCACTATCGCTTATCAGCTGCAGCATAGCTTGGCGCGCTTTTTTTGAGCTAGGCATAGGTGATATACCAGAGACTAGCGTGCTCCAAACAATCGAGACCAACGTAAAAACGATGAGAATGAGTAACACTGACTCTACTACTGACAAAAGCTGCGTCTCTTTTTAAATTGTGTAAACTAAACTATTTAAACAAAATTGGCTAAACTAAATTAGTTAAGAAAAATTAAGGGGATCAAATAATTACCCACACTTTTGGTGTGTCACTTTACTTTTTCGCGCACTCATATTCATTGAGAAAATAATGGCAGCACGCCTTTTGCCTCAAAAGGAATATGTATTATTAAATCTTCAACCACAACCGCACCCGTAAGTAGATAGTCAAGTTGATTAAGTAGCAATGCTTCTGGCATTACTGCAAATAGGCGCACAACATCTAAGGTAACAGGCAAAACAACAGTACTTATTGCATTGGCGTTCAAAATGATATTTTGATCTCTATAATCTTCAGCAATCAAGCGCCCCAAAATAAGCATCTCGTAGCGAATAGCTTTAATATTAATCTGGCTATCATTTGCATTATCAACCTTAAAAGTAACATTCAAAAAAAGATCTTTTTCGACCAAACGAACAAACTCTATTTGCCCCACCTTAACATCGGGCACTTTCATTGTAAGCAATGAGTTAGCCTGAGCGTGAGTAGTAAAATAAAATACTAAAAGAGAGAAGATAAAGAATAGTAATATTCTAAAAACTGAGAAGCTCTGATTAAACATTAATAAAAATAATCCCTCTGAGAATAATAATCTTATGCATCATATCATGCGAAAAGTTACTAGTTAACGTTCATAATGAACGCTATCTAAATTGTAGAACATTTGCTATAAAACGGCTTGATTTGCTTTGAATAGCACTAAATTGTTTAACTCGTTAATTTTTTAGGACACCCCAATTAAATCGGCCTGCGGCAAACCATCCAAGATGCCGGGGTCGCCCGGCGGCGATAACAGATGTTTGTTTCCCCAAACCTCCGCTCATCCCGAGCCGGTCGAAGGATCAAAAGGTATCTGAACC
>CAXMPB010000242.1:0-8205 GCA_964195035.1 Cellvibrionaceae bacterium
GTATTTTGATCAGGTAGCTCAGCAAGTTAAAAATGTGGCCAATAATAAAGCTATTATTAAAGGGACTAAGCAGCTGCGATTTTCTTTTTCTAATTATCAATCTAGTGACGATACCGAAAAACAAAAGGCCGCTGTGAGCGACTATTACAACAATATATTTCTAAATGAATATAAAAAATCTAACCCTAACAAAAAACCTGACCTAGATAACTTAGTTAATCAGCTAACAGCAAATAGTTTGGCGCTACAATATGAATATATTGCTAAAAACAAATACCCATTTTATGAAAAACATAAGCTGTTAAGCGACGGTAAATTTAATGCCTATGCCTCAGCACATCAAAACATACATCAAGCGCTTAAAGTCTATACAGAACAATATGATTATGATGAGGTTTATGTAGTTGATGCTAAAAAAGGTGTTGTTATGTATTCAGTCAATAAAAATATTGACTATGCAGTTTCATTAACAGAAGGTTATTTTGCCGATACTGATTTAGGTGCCGCCTACAGAGGGGCATTAAAAATTACACCCGACCAGCTCAATACGGTTTATCTTACTGACTTTAGTTTTTATATGCCCTCCTTTGATGAACCTGAATTGTTTATTTCAAAGCCAATCTATGAGGGCAAAAAAATATCAGGTATTTTAATCTTTAAATTATCGTCCGCTGAAATGAATCAAATTATTACCTATAAAAACGACTGGAAAAAAAATGGCTTAGAGAAAACAGGCGAAACTTTTTTAGTGGGTAATGATGGCTTAATGCGCAGTAATAGTAGAATGCTCAATGAAGATGCTGAGCAATATAAAAACTTACTGAAAAAACAAGATATTAAACAACAAACTTTAGATGCCATAGAGCATCACCAGACTAGCATTCTTTTACATCCAGTCAACTCCCCTGCTGTCGACTCTGCATTAGCGGGTAATGAAGGCACTGTTCGATATCAAAAATATACCGGCCGTGAAGTAATCTCTAGTTATTCACCTATTAAATTATTTAATAATGAATGGGCAATAATTAGTGAAATGGATTATAAAGAAGCAACTTATGCCGCTACTGTTTTATCTAAAAAACTAACCTACAGCTCTATTATTACTGCACTTATTGTGATTTTGGCGAGTATTTTTGCGACTCTTTTGTTTTCGCGAAGTCTTGTAGCACCTATTATTAAAACCGTAGAAGTAATGAGAGATATTGCTCAAGGCGAAGGTGATTTAACCGCTCGACTTGATGAAGGTCGCAGTGATGAAATTGGTGAGCTTGCCAAATGGTTTAATACGTTCACTAAAAAAGTGCAATCGGTTATTCTCGACATAAAACAAGAGGCTGTTCAGTTAGAAGATACCTCCCAACAGATGAAAACAATCTCTACCGAGAATACAAAAGGCGCTTCACAACAACAACAAGCAATTAAGAAAGCCACTGTTTCTATGAATGAAATTAGTGAGATGGCCGAAAATGTTGCCGACTTTGCCATCAATGCTGAAAAAACTGCCGATACGGTAGCAAGCGCGTCTGCCAATGGTGTAGCGGTTATGGAGGCGACAAAATCATCTATTTTGAATGTGGTTAAGAATGTTGATGAAGCAAGTCAAACAATTACTGAGCTTGAAGTGACCAGTAAAACGATTGGCTCTGTCGTTGGAGTCATTAATGCTATTGCAGAACAAACCAACTTATTAGCACTGAATGCCGCAATCGAAGCGGCTCGCGCAGGCGAGCAAGGACGTGGTTTTGCGGTAGTTGCCGATGAAGTTCGCGCCTTAGCTAGCCGTACCCAAGAGTCAACCTTAGAGATTAACAGTATTATTGACACCCTACAAAAAAATGCACGAGCCGCTGTTAATGCCATGAAACTGGGTAATGAATCGGTTAATATCTCTGTTCAAGAAGCAGAAAAAGCCAATGAATCTTTGCTACATATTAAAGAAGAAATTCTCAACATTACAACATTAAATAAACAGATTTCAGAAAGTGCTCAAGTACAAAACTCAGTCAGCAATAGCGCCAAGAGCTTAATTAACGAGGTCAATACTGTCTCTGAAGAAAATCAGAACAGCTCAAAAGCGGTCGAACAAAATAGTCAAAATATATCATTAGCCACAAATAAACTTAACGATCTTATTAATCAATTTAAGAGCGAATAATTTAGGTACGCTAATATAAGTACCCCACACATTACCAGTAATTGATAGCCCATAAATAGCAGCCTCTCAAATAAAGAGCTGCTATCTATTTTATCTTCTCGTTACACTCTTTATACCGCCCTATTCCTTAAATGATCATAACTTTATGGTCATTCTTCTGAGACATATCTCCCTCTTCCAAAACACGACCTGTATACTCGTCCTTCTAAAGTAACGTTTTACCTATTGCATCGATTTTTATCGGAATATTTTGTAATTCATTGACTTAATTCGATTATAATTACCATTCTTTGATGTTTGTGATTAAACGCCGAACAGCATGCACAAATTGAGCAATAATTAATCAACCTTATGAATTCATCCCCAAATAGCACCCAAAATAATAAAGTCATTGTTGGCATGTCTGGTGGTGTCGACTCATCAGTAGCCGCCCTTTTACTACTTCAGCAAGGTTATCAGGTTGAAGGTCTATTTATGAAGAATTGGGATGAAGATGACGATACTGATTACTGTACCGCTAAAGTCGATTTAGCGGATGCACAGATGGTTTGCGATAAACTCGGTATTAAACTTCATACCGCTAACTTTGCTGCCGAATACTGGGACAATGTCTTTGAATATTTTTTGGAGGAATACAAAGCTGGCCGTACTCCTAACCCCGATATACTCTGTAATCGCGAAATAAAGTTTAAGGTTTTCTTAGAGTATGCCCAAATTTTAGGTGCAGATCTGATCGCAACGGGCCACTATGCGCGCCGAGAAGATAAAGATAAGAAAACTTACCTACTCAAAGGTTTAGATGGCAATAAGGACCAAAGCTATTTTTTACATGCTGTTGGCAGTCAAGAATTTGCCAAGACCTTATTCCCTGTTGGCGAGTTAGAAAAGCCGGCTGTTCGCGCATTGGCTGAGCAGCATGACTTAGTTACGCATAATAAAAAAGACAGTACAGGCATATGCTTTATTGGCGAGCGTCGTTTTAAAGACTTTTTGCAAACTTACATACCCGCGCAACCAGGTAATATAGTGACCGATAAAGGCGATATAATTGGCGAACATCAAGGTTTAATGTACCACACCATTGGCCAACGCCAAGGCCTTGGTATAGGTGGCGTTAAGAATGCAGGTGATGCACCATGGTATGTTGCCAGTAAAAACTTAGAAGATAATGAATTATTAATTGTTCAGGGCGCAGATCATCCCTTGTTATATCATAGTGAACTTGAGGCCAATCAATGTCATTGGATAACCGCCTCCCCCGATAAAAACAATTTTCGCGCTAAAGCAAAGATACGCTATCGACAAACAGATCAAGCCTGCGAAGTCGTCGTTATCTCTAATGAAAATAAACAAATAGACAGGCAACAAGAATCTAAAAACATTGTCTTACGGGTAACATTTGATGAACCACAACGTGCAATCTCACCCGGCCAATCAATTGTATTTTATGACGGAAATACCTGCTTAGGTGGTGCCGTTATTCAAAGTCGCCACTAAACAGACATTTACACTAGTTGCCAATTACTATAACTATAAAAAGCAGTACAAAAAGGAGACTTTTTTGGCTAATGATCTTACTGGGCAAACCATTGCCCTTGCAGCAATGTTTCAATTTACGGCTTGCGTTGAACAGCTTGCTAAAACTGGACATGTTAATCAGCAGGATTTTGAAGTAGCGGTTAACAGTTTGTTTAATCAAAACCCTACAGATACATTAGATGTTTATGGTGGTGTTGAGCGACTAGAGACCGGATTGACATTTTTGATTGCCAATTTAAGCAGAAGCCCTAAACGCAGTAGTGATTGTATTCGCTATGTCATGGGTATATTGCACTTACAAAAACAATTGAGTAAGCATAACTCAATGCTAGATGTTATTGCTAAAAGGCTCGATGAGAGTCGTCGGCAGGTTGATCATTTTTCCCTAATACATGAAAACGTCATTGCAGGCCTTGCTGATATTTATACAAACACAATTAGTACCTTTAGCTTTCGTATACAAGTTATGGGTGAATATCAATTTTTACAACAAACACGCATTGCAAATCAAGTAAGAACCTTATTGTTTGCCGGTGTGCGCTCAGCAATATTATGGAGGCAATTAGGTGGTAATCGTCTAAAAGCTGTCTATCAACGAACCTCAATTTTAGCGACTGCACGATCGTTACAAAAAGAATGTCAACAACGAGGCTTACATTAAATTAAGTGTCATTAAATTAAAAAACATTAAAGTACTTTATTATTAAAAAAGTGAGGCCATATAGTTTGTGAGATGTCTTTACTATTAGGCACTTATTTATCGACACAATAGTTTATTTACACCATTTTTTTCAAACCACTACTCTAATGAAACGACAATTATGCTTTTAACATCACTACGGTCTTGGCTCACACAACAAATCATTGGACAGCCCCAATTAATTGATCGGCTATTAATCGCTCTTTTAGCCGACGGTCATTTGTTAGTCGAAGGGGCCCCAGGCCTTGCCAAAACAAAAGCTATTAAAACTCTCGCATCGGGTATTGAGGGCGATTTTCAGCGTATACAATTTACACCCGATTTACTGCCAACAGATATTACCGGAACCGATATTTATCGCTCTCACGATCATAGCTTTGAATTTCAACCAGGGCCTATTTTTCATAATTTAGTGCTAGCCGACGAAATTAACCGTGCACCGGCTAAGGTTCAATCTGCATTACTCGAGGCAATGGGTGAACAACAAGTCAGTGTGGGCAATAAAACATACCCATTACCTGATCTTTTTTTAGTCATGGCAACACAAAACCCTCTCGAACAAGAGGGGACTTATCCACTGCCCGAGGCACAATTAGATCGCTTCCTTATGCAGGTCAATGTTAATTACCCCGATGCGCAATCCGAGGCCGAAATCTTACAATTGATTCGCGCTGAAAACACACAAGCCAATATCCAAGATAATACTCCACCCTCGGTGATCAGCCAAAAAGATTTAATGATTGCCAGACAAGCAGTCAGCAATGTGCATACGGCAGAGTCTTTAGATAAATATATTGTGCAATTGACTATGGCTACCCGCAACCCTGCCAGTATCGATAAAGAATTAGCACAGTGGATAGAGTATGGAGTTAGTCCGCGAGCAACAATCAGTTTAGATCGCTGCTCAAAGGCCCATGCATTTATCCAAGGGAATGACTTTGTGACGCCTGATGATATTCATGCCGTTATTTATGATGTGTATAGGCATCGCTTATTATTAAGTTTTGAAGCCGAGGCACAAGGCATTACAAAAGACCAAGTGATTCATCGTATATTGGAAAAAGTCTCTATCGCATAAAATGACTACAACGAACTCTATCAATTATCAGCCTAAAGGTGCCTTTGTAGCGTTAAGCGATCTACAACAGTTGCGCCTATTTGCAAAACCACAGCTGCAATTTTCTAAAAAAATGAGTAGCGCTATCAATAGTGGCCAACATCATAGTCGTGCCGTAAGTCGCGGGATGGAATTTGAAGAAGTCCGACTATACCAAGCCGGTGATGATGTTCGTAATATTGATTGGCGAGTCACTGCGCGTACACAATCAACTCATACCAAATGTTATCGCGATGAAAAAGAAAAACCTGTCATCACTTTTGTAGACCAACGCCGCTCATCATTTTTTGGCAGCCGTTATTGTTTTAAATCTGTTTATGCGTGTTATTTATCGGCGCTTATTAATTGGTCTACACTTGCTCGCGGAGATAGAGCCGGCGGCTTAGTTTTAGGCTCACAGAATATTCATGAGACGCGCCCTGCTCGCTCAAACAAGACAGTTAATCGTTGGCTGCAATTACTCAGCAATGCCAACCGTGAAATTGATATTAATTCGGCTCTCGCCGAGCCGAGCTTTGCTCAAGGTTTGAAGCAGCTACAACACATTACTCATAGCGGTACCGAGTGTATTATCATCAGCGATTGCTATGATTTAGATATTACTTGTGAAAAAATATTGCATCAACTATCACGCACACATTCTATTACACTCTATTGGTTAATCGATCCTCTCGAAAAAGCATTGCCATCAATAGAAAATATTACCTTAAGTGATGGGCACGACAAAAAAATATTTTCTATTGATAAACAATCACAAAAAAAACAATATCAACAATTTACAGACAAACAAAAAATGATAGAGAGCCTATGTCGGCGTCTGTCTATTCAACTAGTTATCGTCGATATTTCTCTGCCTTTATCTGATGTCATCGACATGACAAAGCAAAGGGCTTAGGCAATGTCGAGCTCATTACAAAATCAACTGCTATCGTTAGAAGATATTATTACTCCACAGGGCGTATCACTTTGGCCGCTTACTATTGCCTGGTGGTTATTAATAGTAATGTGCATTGTGGTGGTTTTTGCTTTGATTGTTTTTTATAGGCGACATCAAAAAAAATGGGCTTATCGTCAAGAGGCTTTAAGCTTACTCAAAGCCTATAAAAAAAATAATAACAACACAGATATTGCCATCAAATACCTTGAGTGCCTAAAGCGCACAGCTATCAGTGCTTACCCAAATCAGGATATCGACTCTTTATACGGTGATGCATGGCTTAACTTTTTAAATCAACAAACGCCAAAGCCATTATTTAACGGTGAGCTTGCAGATTTTATTCTTCACGCACAATACAAAAAAAAAGTTACGGTAGAAAACGAATATTTATGTAAAGCGGTCGAGTGCTGGATAAAATACCATTCAATAAATTACCCCGCTAACAATCCTCAAGCGATCAAAGGAGACAGTTGCTAATGTTTCACTTTGCTTGGCCATGGATGTTTTTATTAGTACCCTTACCCCTATTTATCTATTTGTTTTTCTCGCCGATAGCAAAAGAGAAAAGCGCTATTATTGTGCCTTTTTATCAACAATTAGCGGTTTTACGACATTCAGGGCTTATTAAAAAATCCACCTATTTTTTGATTAATCTTATTCTACTAATAATAATCTGGCTGCTTTTGGTCGCCGCTACTGCTCGCCCTCAATGGGCGGGAGAGCTTATTGCCGCACCTTCATCGGGCCGCGATTTATTAGTCGCTGTTGATATTTCTGACAGTATGGACCAGCAAGATATGGTGATCGATGGCAATGCAGCTACTCGCTTAGAAGCTGTTAAACATGTACTAAAAGATTTCATAAAGCGACGCGAAGGTGATCGCATTGGTTTAATTTTATTTGGTAGCAATGCCTATTTACAGGCGCCTCTTACCTTCGATACAACAACAGTAGGGCAATTTTTAGTCGAGGCGCAACTTGGCTTTGCAGGCCCCAAAACAGCCATTGGAGAAGCCATTGGGCTATCGGTTAAACGCTTGCAGGAACTAGAGAGTTCAACAAATAGGGTCATTATTTTATTAACAGATGGTGCCAATACCGCAGGTGAAATTGAGCCATTACAAGCGGCAACACTTGCTAAGCAAACCGATGTGAAAATCTATACGATTGGCATTGGTGCAGACGAAATGGTCATACGTGGTTTTTTTGGAACACGAAAAATAAACCCCTCGACACAATTAGATGAAAAAACATTGGTTGATATCGCACAAACAACTAATGGTAAATACTTTCGAGCAAAAGAAACTGAAGAACTTGAAAATATCTATAAAGAATTAGATGCTCTAGAGCCTATTTCGCAAGTTGACCAATGGTTTCGTCCTACACATGCACTTTATTACTGGCCTTTGACTATAGCTTTGATCCTTAGTGCTCTACTTGCTTTGCTTAAAGCTTATCCGCTTGGCAATAAACAGGGTTGTATTTAATGGACGGCTTAAGCGATTTTCATTTTTTACGACCACTTTGGTTACTTGTTATTCTTCCTCTTGGATGGCTAGTGTATAAATTATGGCAAAAAGAATTCCAGCAAACAGGATTCGAGACACATATTAACCATGAATTACTGCAACATCTAACGCTTAAAAGTACAAATAAAGCCTCTCGTTATCCACTGTGTGGTTTATTTATTACGTGGCTTGTGGCTGTTGTTGCTCTTGCAGGCCCAGCGTGGGAAAAACTACCACAAGCTGTATTTG
>CAXMPB010000243.1:0-3125 GCA_964195035.1 Cellvibrionaceae bacterium
AGATATCTTATGATTGATTATATCGTCAATCATAAGATTAATTTTGTGCAGGCTCTAAGCGGAAATTGAAGATATCACCAGCGCTCATTCAAAACCACAGGGCGCTTAGCCGACCACCAATGTTAGTTTAAAGTTTGCCCGTTACGCGAATAGGCAATAACAAAACGCACTAGCCTTGCAGGAAAAATGATAGACGCAATGAAGATTGAGCATTGTGTGCAGAGTTGTCGGCAAAAGCAGTGGTTCATGAGTGTGTACACTTTTTTATCTATGGCTTAATCGTTAACTATTTTTTATCTATTTGCAACCAGCAGCTTTAAATTAACTGTTTATATATAACATTGCATATCTAACAGCTCACATCCGCTGCCCCTACCTGTAACGCAAGATTCACAACACAAGCTGTATACGAGCTACTGTGCAAGCTGCTTCGCAAGCTCAACCATAGAGGCAAATACAGTATCGGGCTTATCTAACTCTATCGGTTGGCCGTGGTTATACCCATAATTCATTGCTGCTACCTTAATATGTGCCGCGCGAGCTGCCTGAATATCGTTGCGCGAGTCACCCACCATTAACACCTGCGACGCGCTAAAATTCAGCACATTCATGCAATGCAGTAATGGCTCTGGATGAGGCTTTTTATGGGCCAGCTCATCACCACCTAATAATAATGTAAAGTATGGCGCGATAGATAGATGCTCTACAATCGGTGCAATAAAGCGATGCGGTTTATTCGTCACAATAGCCATTGTTATTTGTTGTCGCTTAAACTGTTTTAAGGCATCAATAACGCCATCATACAATACAGTTTTATCAGCACAGCAATCGTCATAATGCGCTAAAAACGCATCGAGGGCTTTGGGGTGACGAGCGCTGATGTCATCAACATCATTAGCTCGTTTTTGACTGACATCTAGCTGATTAACAGCAAAGGCCAATGCACGCTCAACTAACTTTCCAGCACCATTCCCTACCCATTCACGCGCTAAATTTTCACTGACAGTTGGCAATGCAAACTCGGCCAACATTCGATTTAACGCTATCGCAAGATCGGGCACACTATCAATTAAGGTCCCGTCTAAATCGAACAAGATAAGCTCAACGGGTCTAGCTAAAACCAGCTGTTTATTCAACAAGGACACATTACGCAAGGCCTTGTCATCATTTTTGTCGTCAACATTGCCATCATTAAGACAACATTTAGAAGTCATAGCGAGAAGTACTCATTAAAAATATTGATAGTACACTGCTCGTTCTGAATCATCGATTAGCCAACTCGGCACGCATTTTATCGATCACCACTTTATAATCATCTTGATTAAAAATAGCAGACCCTGCAACAAAGGTATCGGCACCGGCACGGGCAATTTCAGCGATATTATCGACAGTGACACCACCATCAATCTCTAGGCGAGTTGATAGCCCTAAGGCATCAATCATTGCTCGCGCTTCACGTAATTTATCTAAGGTATAAGGGATAAACTTTTGGCCGCCAAAACCGGGGTTAACAGACATTAACAGCAGCATATCGAGCTGCGGCAATACCTGCTTTATCGAATCAATGGGTGTGGCCGGATTAAGCACTAGACCAGATTTGCACCCATGCTCTTTGACCAGCGCTAAAGAGCGGTCGATGTGACGAGATGCCTCTGGATGAAAGGTAATATAAGTTGCACCGGCATCAGCAAACATGGCGATCATGTCATCGACGGGCTCAACCATTAGATGCACATCAATGGGTGCGGTTATGCCGTATTTACGCAGGGCAGAACAGATCACAGGGCCGAAGGTTAAATTAGGCACGTAGTGATTATCCATTACATCAAAATGAACAATATCCGCCCCAGCCGCCAATACAGCATCGACCTCTTCACCTAGGCGCGCAAAATCTGCAGACAATATTGAAGGGGCAATTTTTAATTCATTCATGATCTGATGTACCATTTTATGTAGAGAGCTTTATATAGGGTATGCAAGCAATAAAGCGATGCTTAAAAAGCGCTATTGTAATCGATCTATAGGCTCTTCGTTAGCCCTAATTAAGCCTGCTTTTTATGAGCTGTGTATTCTTGAGATATTAAGATAGTTGCCTATACTTTAATTATGATAGTAACCATATACCCAAGCATCAAAAAACCGCTGATAAGCCTGATTACCTTAACATGCTGTATATATAGCGGCTTGCTATTGGCTCAAGACGCGGTAAAAGACACAGAGGGTGATACCGCCGACGATGAAAAAACCATGCTCGCTAAGGATTTAAAACCTACTCGCATACCAAGCAGCCAACAGCGACTTCAATTTCCCAGTAATAATGGCGGTGAGAGGGGCCCGATGGGTGTTCTTGCCAAACAGATCTCAAACGGTCTATTTATTGAGTTAGCTGAGGACGCCATTGTATGGCTTGAGACGACGGCTAACGAGAAATTTTTAAGCATGTGGCAGCCAGATCGCTCAGGTAACCCGCGCGGCGCACTACTTATTATTCATTCAGAGGGTGAAAATCTAGCTTGGCCCAACACCATTTGGCCGCTACAAGAAACGCTCCCAGATTATGGCTGGGCAACCTTGGCACTGAGTTTGCCAGAACCCGCCAAACCACAAATACCCAAACGAACTGTAGCCGTAAAAACCCAAGACTTAGCTAAAGGCGACGATTCGGCTGACAGCCAAGATGAATCGACGGACAAGAAAAAACCTGAAACCATAGTTGCAAAAAAAGAAATTAAAAAAGAGGAGGCTGAAAAAAAGGAGCTCGCACAAAGTAACGCTGCCGACAAAAATAAAGTTGAGCCCGAAATAGCTAATACAGAAAAAAATGATCGTCTGTCGCCAGAAGAGATTACCGAGCAACGCCTAGAAACTGCACTACGTTTTTTACACGACAAAGGGCAATTCAATATTGTTATTTTAGGTAATGGCACTGGCGCTATTCGTGCGAATACTTTTTTGAACAACACAACACCTAAAATAGATAATCCAGCTTTAGGGAGCGCAAAACCCTTCAGAGGTATTATCTTACTCAATAGTCGTAATCGACTACCAATAATGGAGCAAGATTATAGAGATTGGTTTAATGATCCAGCCATACCTGTACTCGATATTTTTCTAGCTCAGGACGT
>CAXMPB010000244.1:0-4004 GCA_964195035.1 Cellvibrionaceae bacterium
GGGTGAATCAAGGTAACAACCATTTGCACGTTATCGCCCGGCATTACCATCTCTACACCCTCAGGCAACTCACAAGCTCCCGTCACATCCGTTGTCCGGAAGTAAAATTGTGGGCGATAGCCTTTAAAGAATGGCGTATGACGACCACCTTCATCTTTTGATAATACGTAGATTTCTGCTTCAAATACAGTGTGCGGTTTAACTGAACCCGGCTTACACAATACCTGACCACGCTCAATATCTTCACGCTTAGTACCACGAAGAAGAACACCAACGTTCTCGCCTGCACGACCTTCGTCAAGCAACTTACGGAACATTTCAACACCAGTACAAGTCGTCTTGGTAGTGTCTTTGATGCCAATAATTTCGATCTCTTCACCGATTTTAACGATACCGCGCTCGACACGACCAGTAACAACCGTACCACGACCAGAAATTGAGAATACATCTTCTATAGGCATTAAGAACGGCTGATCGATTGCACGCTCAGGCTCCGGAATGTAGCTATCCAATGTTTCAACTAATTTTTTAACCGCTGTTGTGCCCAGCTCGTTATCATCTTCGCCGTTAAGGGCCATCAATGCAGAACCTGCGATAATAGGTGTATCGTCACCTGGAAATTCGTAAAGATCTAACAGTTCACGCAATTCCATTTCAACTAGCTCTAACATTTCTAAGTATTCTTCTGAACCAACGCCATCACAATCTTCTGCAAGAAGATCAGCTTTGTTGAGAAAGACAACAATGTATGGCACGCCGACTTGACGCGAAAGCAAGATATGCTCACGTGTTTGTGGCATAGGGCCATCGGTTGCGCCACAGACTAAAATAGCACCATCCATTTGAGCCGCACCGGTAATCATGTTTTTCACATAATCCGCGTGACCTGGACAATCGACGTGTGCGTAGTGACGCGCCGGCGAATCATATTCAACGTGTGAGGTTGCAATAGTAATACCGCGCTCACGCTCTTCAGGTGCATTATCGATACCATCGAATGCAACAGCTGCGCCGTTGCCCCAGGTTTCTGCACACACGCGTGTTAGCGCTGCTGTTAGGGTTGTTTTACCATGATCAACGTGACCAATTGTGCCCACATTGACGTGGGGCTTATTACGTTCGAACTTTTCTTTTGCCATTGTGAGCGTCTCCGACTTTCTATGCACATTAACTGCGCGATATATCAATGTTGAAAATAAATTTTTAAAACTACTTTTGCTTTAACCACAATACTTGCTGCCAAAACATATACACAAAAAAACAGCCACCCATCTATCGTCAGATAAAAGGCAAGCCGCTCTTAACTTAATACTACCTGCTCTACTTGTTTTGATGGAGCTCATGAGCAGATTCGAACTGCCGACCTCACCCTTACCAAGGGTGTGCTCTACCAACTGAGCTACATGAGCAAACTCTTTAAAACTGTAGCCAGCATTCAACCAATATTAATCCAAGTGCTTTCGCTAACTGGAGCGGGTAGCGGGAATCGAACCCGCATCATCAGCTTGGAAGGCTGAGGTTCTACCATTGTACCATACCCGCGAATTACTTAGAAAAGCCTCAGCAAGACCGACAAAACAAATATGGTGCAGGGGGGTGGATTCGAACCACCGAAGCTTTCGCGTCAGATTTACAGTCTGATCCATTTGGCCACTCTGGAACCCCTGCGACATTTCTAGTTATGCCAGCAAAAGCAGACACAACATATGTAGCGAACATCTTTTATCACAAAAAAAATCTTACATACACGCATTAATTTTGAAGCCATTCACACAAGCCATTAATTAACACTGTAAAACACTGGCCATCACCTAGATGACAACCATTAAATAGTTGGAGCTGACGAGAGGAGTCGAACCCCCGACCGGCTGATTACAAGTCAGCTGCTCTACCAACTGAGCTACGTCAGCAAATTTCCTTCTAAAAACAGAAAAGCAATTATTCTTTGCTAGGCATTTCTAAATGGAGGCGGGATTTTAGAGAAACTTTTAGGAAGACGCAAGATCTGTGCACACATTTTGTCGTTTTTGTAGCAAATCTTCTGCAGAAATCAGCTTTAACCACTTTTCATCACCTATTTTGGCCGATTCTCCCTCTGGTAAAAACACCCAAAGCTCTTTTTGCTCTCGAGGCACACCAATAATTTCTGGCTTATAACCCTGCTCTTGGATACTTTTTGCCATTACTTTAGCGCCGCCTTCATCTGAAAACATACCCAAAGATATACCATTCGCTAAATCGCCATCTGGAATAACATAGCTGTCTATACCTCGCGTTTGCAATTCACTCAATCGGCGCAAGGCCTCTTTACGTGATTTTTCGGGCAACAAATGCAGCCAAAAACCTGGCTCGCTTAACACAACAATACTTCTAATTTCGGCATTCACACCCAAAGACTGCAATTGCTCCACAAAATACTCTGCGCTTAATAGCTTTGAAAATGGCCCTACCAATGTACATAGAGATTGCCGCACTGGCTTGACTGATGATTCCTCAGGAACTGCTGCAATCGACTGAATGTCGGTATTCGAGCTTTTAGCTTCGATCAAAAGCGTAATTGACTCTTGCGATCCATGTGAATTTAAGGCTATTACATCTGATACCTGCTCAACATTTGTCTCTTTTACTAGATAAAGCTGAGCATATATAAATACGCCCGCATTGACGACTAGCAAACTAATTACAATCCAACGCATATTACTTCTCTTGTGTTTTTAACGTTACTTTAACTTTTTTTGTGATTTTCCAATAAACTCGCGTTCTCACTCAAACATTAACAATCATCATAATTATTATTCAAAACAACTTAGTATTTACAACTACCAAGCGCCTCTTAGTGACTTTCTAGCAAAAGCGAGATGCCATCAAATACCAAATCTGATCTGAACACTAACCTTGAGACAAGCTCATTATTTGAGCTCACCAATACCTGCTGCCTAAATAGGCTTAACAAATGCTCTCCGTTACCGCCTGTAAAGAAAATACAAAGCTCTGCAGCACCCCCATCTAAAAGCCGCTCGAGTGCGAGATTAACTAACCCTAACTGCATCGCCCATAAGCCTGCTGACACCGCCTGCTGCGTCGTCTTGCCTGGACTAAGATCACTATCATAACTAACTTTATCGAGCTTGACGCGATCAGTATCTCGAAACAAGGAATTTTTCATTGATTGTAGACCTGGAACGATATACCCACCCAAATGCGCTCCATCAGCCAGAATCATATCAACCGTACAAGCGCTGCCACAATCGACAATTAAACAAGCCTGGCTACCAACCTCAGAATACGCAGCAAGCATAGCTAACCAACGGTCAACACCCATTTGCTCGACATCGATATAAGCATTGGTCACCCCTAAATCATTCGCAGATACCTTTAAATAATGCGGCATTAAATTCCATTTTTTTTGACACCAAGCATCAAAGCAGTCGGAATGTTTGTTCAACACACTGGCAACACCAATCTTTAACGGTTGATTTTGACCGATGGTTAAAAATATTTCATTAAAAGTTGCTGCTTCATAAATATTTTTATTGGCAAAGCTGCCACCAACAATTGTTTTTTTATTATCTTTGAGCCGCCACTTAAATCGAGTGTTACCCATATCTATTTCAAGATTCATTGCTCAACCTAAGTGATAATTCACCGCCATGCATTTGTTTTTTGACACCATCGACATCAATTATCAACGCTCCATTTGCAGCTATACCACAGCAAACACCCGATATCTTATACTCACCAGAAATCACATCAACTAATCTGCCGCTAAATGCATCTAGGCGTTGCCACTGTGCCATATAAGGCTCGAGCCCCTTCGACTCAAAAGAGGCCAGCAATGCCATTAATTCATCAATGATATTCGCCGCTAATTTATTACGCGAAACATCACCACAAATACTTTTTAAATCTATCCATAACTGATCGATATCGACGTCTTGCCCAGCCATATTAATATTGATACCAACACCCACAACCACATGACAAGGCCCTGCGTGGTCTCCCCT
>CAXMPB010000245.1:0-11214 GCA_964195035.1 Cellvibrionaceae bacterium
TTGGCTTTAGTTGAAAAGTTAGACGTGCCCATTAGGCAGGTCGTGATAGAGTCGCGAATAGTTATTGCAAACAGCACGTTTAGCAAAGAGATTGGGATTCGTTGGGGTGCCAGTGGGGCTAGCCTAAACGGTGGCGGATTAACGACTTATGGCAGTTCATTAGATTCGTTAAATCCTGCATTGAATGGTCCTGCCAATGCAGCGAATGTTGTCGCTAATAATGTGGTAGATTTAGCGGCGACTGACGCTGGTGCCGGAACATTTGCATTGAGCTTTTTAAACGAAAATGTGCTGCTAGATCTTGAATTGTCAGCTTTCCAAAGCAATGGTTCTGCCGAAGTTGTCTCTCAGCCTAAGGTTATAACAGCTGACAAGCAGCAAGCTACAATTGAGTCTGGGCAATCTATTCCTTATCAGACATCTTCAGATGGTGATGTGTCGATACAGTTCGAAGAAGCAGTATTAAAACTTGATGTTACACCTCAGATAACGCCAGATAACCGCATTATTATGGATTTGATTATCACGCAAGACTCTGTGAGTGGTCAGCAAGTACTGTCTAATAGCTCGTCTGTGCCAATTATCGATACGACTGAGTTAACGACCCAAGTGCTAGTCGCCGATGGCCAAACCATTGTATTAGGCGGTATTTATCAGCAAAACACGATTAATACTCTAGATAAGGTTCCATTCTTCGGCGATATTCCTTACCTTGGACGTTTGTTTAGACGAAATGTTACATTTGATGAAAAACAAGAACTATTGATTTTCATAACTCCAAGAATTTTATCTGACACTCTGTCTTCTAATTAATATTATTGCTGGATAATGCTAGCCCCTCAAAAAATTATACTTATCGGCCCCATGGGGGCCGGCAAATCTACCATTGGTCGCCTACTAGCCAAGCTTCTGGCTTTGCCCTTCAAAGACAGTGACGCTGAAATAGAGGCGCGTTGTGGTGCTGATATTCCTTGGATCTTTGATGTAGAGGGCGAAGAAGGGTTTCGTTTGCGTGAGACAGCCGTTCTTAAGTCATTATGTAAAGAGTCTGCACTAATACTAGCTACTGGTGGCGGTATTATATTAAGTGAAAAGAATAGAGCCTTAATAAGTCAAGCAGATATTGTTATTTACCTTGTCGCTGATATAGAACAACTTGTAAAGCGGACAGAAAAAGATAAAAAACGTCCTCTGTTGCAAGTGGCTGACCCCGAGCAAAAAATCCGTCAACTTATCTCCGAAAGGGACGCTTTGTATCGAGAAGTCGCAACTCGCATTGTGATGACTGATGCTAGAAGCCCTAAAATTCTCGCAAAACAAATAGCAGCAAATATATTATCTTGATAAGATCTATAAATATTTGTTGCCGGCATTGATGTAACGTTTATATTAGTAGTTTCTAGATTGGTATATGTATAGGTTAATCCTTTCTCGTAATTATCGAGCAACTTTCCAGTTGATATCTAATTGATATTTAATCGATAACAGCGCGCCACTGATTACTTTTATAATGCGTATCTTATTTTTTTATTGCGATTTAAAACCTAAACTATTATGCAAAAGTTAACTGTCGAATTAGGCGATCAACGAGACTATCCCATTTATATTGGGTCTGGCTTGCTAAGTGATGTCAGCTATCTTTCGCCTCATATTCAAGGTCGCCAAGTTTGTATTGTTACCAACACAACTATTGCGCCCTTGTATCTAGAGAAAATCAAATCACTATTGTCAGATAGTTATCAAGTAGATGTCGTTATACTTCCAGATGGAGAGCAATATAAACAGCTCAAGACCATCACTCAAATTTATAATTGCTTGTTAGAAAAAAAGCATAATCGTACTACGACTCTTATTGCTCTTGGTGGTGGAGTTGTTGGCGATATGGCGGGTTTTGCTGCGGCAACTTATCAGCGCGGTGTTAATTTTATTCAGATACCGACAACATTGCTGGCTCAGGTAGACTCTTCAGTAGGTGGCAAGACCGGCGTTAATCATCCTTTGGGTAAAAATATGATTGGTGCTTTTCATCAGCCTCAGGCGGTGATTATTGATATCAACGTTTTACAAACCCTACCAAACCGTGAACTATCAGCCGGGATTGCCGAAATTATTAAGTATGGCTTAATTAGTGATAGTCAGTTTTATGCTTGGTTGGAATCAAATGTATCGTTATTAATGACGATGGATGCAGGGGTTATTACTGAAGCAATTATGAAATCTTGTCAAAGTAAAGCAGACGTCGTTAGTGCCGACGAAAAAGAAAGTGGCGTGCGTGCAACTCTAAATTTTGGACATACATTTGGGCATGCCATTGAAGCAGCTCAAGGTTATGGTCGATGGCTTCATGGCGAGGCAGTTGCCACTGGTATGCTAATAGCTTTAGACTTATCTGTGCGCATGGGCTGGGTTAGTGATAGTGAAATTTCTCGCCTACGTTATTTGTTAGAGGCAGCGAACCTACCTGTTACCGTGCCTAATAATATGACGGAGCAGCAATTTCTTGATATTATGGCTGTTGATAAAAAAGTATTAAGCGACAAGTTGCGGCTAGTTTTGCTAACAAGCATTGGCTGCGCAATAGTAACGGAGGAGGCTCCGCAAGAAAAAATTATCGATTCAATTCTTGCGTGCCGTTAATATGTTGGTAGGCATCTTTAGTGCCGTTCTTTTCATTGTATCTTGAGTGGTAATTTATCAAGAATAAAAATATGATAGGCAATCGTTATGTTAGACGATATCGTTCAAAGTTTCGATAAGACACGAAAGCTCGCATCCAAAAAACTTGAATCCAATACTGATAATATTGCCATGGAAAGCTTAGCTGACCCTTTTGAAGATAGAATTGAAACTGCTTTTTTTACAACATCAAATCTTAATGTACAGCTTGATGAGGTTATTCATCTTTGTCAGTTTGGCGGTAATGTTGTTACATTACTTGGTCATAAGGGTGTCGGTAAAACTACTTTTTTTGCTGAGGCTCGCAAAGAGCTCTCTGAAACCTCCTTTTGCTGCATGATTGACTCGGCGTTGATGATGACCGCCGAAGATGTTTTTAAGCAAATCATCTCTCAGCTCGAATTACCTGTCACGCCGTCTTCCAACACTGGGGAGATGTTGGTCGCCTTGCGCAAGTCGATGTCTGACTCTAGCTTGCCCCGCGTTGTTGTTATTATTGATGACGCTGATTTTTTGAACGAATCTATTTTGTCAGCTTTGCTTAGCTTGTTTCAAGGGGGCCAGGGCGGTCAGTTTCATTTATTGCTCAGTGGAGACAAAAATTTAATTGAGCGATTAGATGAGCTAGAAATAATAGATGTGCTGATTTACGATATCCATTTGAATCCTTTTAGTTTAGAAGAGACAAAAGACTACATTGATTTCAAGTTGAGTTTAGCGGATAGAAGTTCAGAAGATTACTTTAAGCAAGGTGAGCTAGATTCAATATATAAAGAGTCTAAGGGTTTTCCTTTTTTAATAAATAAAGCGGCACAAAAACTTCTACATCGTATAGAAAGCATCGACGATTTAGGCCCAATCGATGTTGATCGGAAGACTGGTTTGCCTTTGTTGCATATGGGTCTTCTAATTGCATTGTTAGCGGGGCTAATAATGGTGCTGATCTACATGGGTGATGATGAGCCTTTAGATGAAAGCTCAATGACAACTACTATCTTAGAGCAGCCTGTTCCAATAGAGGCGAAGCCTGACGCGATAGATTTAGCAATAAACAAACTCAATGCTGAGCACAAAGCAGATCTCACACAAAAAGTAGAATTAAGTGCCAGCAGTAATAATGCGAAATTAGTCGAGCAAAATACAGCTTTACGCGCTCAAGGATTGGGTGTTGATGACTCTGTAGCCAACAAAAAATCTACAGCTCAAGCCCCAGAAGCAACAATTAATGCTGGTCAGGTCAAAGTGACAAATACTCAAGGCACAGCTGTTGTCCAAAAGTCTACAATAGTTGATACGTCTAGGGTCGATCAAAGTCTTAATAGTGAGTTTAAAAAAGAGCTTGAACGAGAAGCTAAGTCATTACCTTCAAAGAAATTGTCTGAGCCTGATCAGGCTAAGCAAAATAGTAAAAATGCAAATAATGATAAGGCGATTGGCCAGTTTACTGCCAATGAACAAGCAGTCTTAAAGTGGACCGATGCTAGCTTTACTCTTCAGCTTATTGGTGCAGAGCAGCAGGCTAGCCTGCATAAGTTTATTGACGCTCAACCTAATGCATCGCAGCTATTACTCGTTTCACTTCTTCGTAATGGTAAGCCATGGCACGTTGTAGTCACTGGAGTTTATGATAATACTGAGCTAGCCCGTCGCGCAATCCAAGCCTTACCTCAAAATCAAGTTAATGGAGGTCCTTGGCCTAAGAAAGTATCGGATTTAAAGCGGGATATGCAGTCATTTCGACGCAAATAGCAACATTTTAGAGTGGCATAACTTATTTTATAGCCATTCATTGCCAAATCCTCTCTTAAAAGGTAATATTCTCGTCATCAAAAAAGCCCCTTTCATTAGGGGCTTCTTTTTCTGGGAACCTTTTATAAGCTATTAGCGTATAAAAGGTCGTCACTGCTACAGCCTGCTTATCACAATTCGGCTATATCAAAAGACTAGGTTGATTCCTGCGTTCAGTAGCTACATGGTACTGAGCAGTATTCCCTTGGATGTATATCTGACGCTCAATTTTTTCATTGGCTCAGAATACTTATGATTATTCTTAAGATCTTAAAAGATCATTATTGAGAGACCACGTATGAATAAGGGCCTCTATAGCTTAGATGAATTTAAAGACAACTGTGGCTTTGGCTTAATTGCCCAGTTAAAGGGCAAGCCTGCCCACAGTTTGGTAGAAAAGGCGATTGAATCATTAACCTGTATGACTCACCGTGGTGGTATTGCATCTGACGGAAAAACCGGTGATGGTTGTGGTTTGCTACTACAAAAGCCAGATCTTTTTTTTCGCAGGGTTGTTTTAGATGAATCAGGTGTCGAGCTAGCAGAGCACTATGGTGTTGGTGCGATTATGCTTGGCCAAGATGAAAAACAAGCAATAAAAGCGATAGGCATCTTCGAAGAATCCATGTCAAAAGAAGGTATTCCTGTTGTCGCATGGAGAGACGTGCCTACCAATAACGATTGTCTTGGCCCAATTGCTTTGGCAAGTGTGCCTCAATTTAAGCAAGTTTTTATCAATCAGCCCGAACATCTTACAGATGCAGAATTTGCCGCCAAGCTTTTAATTGCACGTCGTGATGCCAATAAGCAATTACGCAATGACGACTTATTTTATGTGGCAAGCTTAAGCCCTAAAATTGTCTCTTATAAGGGCTTGATGATGCCGGTAGATTTGCCGCGTTTCTTTCCTGACCTGGCAAACCCCGAGGTCGAAACCGCGATTTGTGTGTTTCATCAGCGTTTCTCAACCAATACTATGCCGCGTTGGCCTTTGGCTCAGCCATTTCGGATGCTGGCCCACAACGGTGAAATTAATACGGTTCAAGGTAATCGCAACTGGGCAACGGCTCGGACTTCGAAGTTTGTCTGTGATTTATTGCCAAATCCAGAAATACTAGCACCAATGGTAAACCGTTCGGGCTCAGATTCATCCAGTCTTGATAATATGCTTGAGCTATTACAAGTTGGCGGTATGGATTTGCATCGTGCAATTCGTATGTTAGTACCACCAGCCTGGCAGAACATCTCAACAATCGATGAAGATTTACGGGCATTTTACGAATACAACTCAATGCATGTCGAACCTTGGGATGGTCCAGCAGGGCTTGTTATTACTGATGGTCGCTATGCTGTTTGTACTCTTGATCGCAATGGTTTACGTCCATCTCGTTGGGTCATTACTAATGATGATGTGATCACTGTTGCCTCTGAAATTGGCGTGCACGGATACACACCAGATCAAGTCGTGTCTAAAGGTCGGCTAGGGCCTGGTCAAATTCTATCGGTCGATACTGAAACCGGTAAGTTGTACCATACTGCCGATATTGATGAGCAATTAAAGTCTAGTAAGCCTTATAAAAAATGGCTTAAAGATAATGCTAAAGTCATTAAAGTAGAAGAGGTAGCCATAGAAGGTATTCAAGGAGATTTATTGAATACTTATATGAAGCAATTTCAGGTGTCTACTGAGGAGCGAACACAAGTACTGCGTCCATTGGTTGAGTCTGCCCAAGAAGCTGTAGGGTCAATGGGAGACGATACGCCAATGGCAGTATTGTCAGAAAAGCAGCGCTCTATTTACGACTATTTTAGACAGCAATTTGCTCAGGTGACAAATCCTCCAATTGATCCACTACGCGAAGCTATTGTGATGTCCCTAGAAACATGTATGGGCCGAGAGTTGTCGGTTTATACCGAGACGCCAGAGCATGCTAATCGTATTATTTTAGATTCACCTATTCTAACGTCAGCTCAGTTTGGTGAGTTAGTCGGTGAGCATGCACGTTACCCAAAACGAGAATTAACGCTGCAATATTCACCCGCTCAGTTAACACTTGAGCAAGCACTTATTCGCCTTGTTGATGCCGCTATTTCTGCTGTGCGTTCGGGTACAGTTTTATTAGTATTAACCGATAAAAACATTGTCGAAGGTCAGCTACCTATTCCTGCATTGCTGGCAGTGGGCGCGGTTCATCATCGCCTGATCGAAGAAGGTATGCGCTGTGATATGAACATTATTGTCGAGACTGCAACTGCTCGCGACTCTCATCACATGTGTGCCTTGTTTGGTTTTGGTGCAACAGCCATTTATCCTTATCTAAGCTACAGTTTGATCAACGATATGATCTCGACCGGTGAGATCGTGATGGATAAAGTCCAGGCCTATCAAAAATACAATAAAGGCATCGATAAGGGCATTTTAAAAATACTGTCTAAAATGGGTATTTCAACGATCGCTTCTTATCGTGGCGCTCAATTATTTGAATCCATTGGTCTCGATGACAGTGTCGTTAAGCTTTGCTTCCCCGGTACTAGTAATCGTATCAAAGGTGCAAATTTCAGTGACCTCGAGCAAGATCAAAAAGCGTTGGCAAGCGTGGCTTGGAAAAAACGTAAGCCTATTTCTCCCGGTGGCCTCCTAAAATATGTACACGGTCAGGAATATCATGCTTACAACCCCGATGTTGTAACGGGTATGCATAAAGCCGTTCGTAGCGGTGAGTTTAGTGACTGGCAAGAGGTTGCAGACCTTATTAATACCCGTCCCATTGCCACTCTCCGAGACATGCTTAAACTGTCTGATAAAGTGACGCCTATTGCGCTTGATGACGTTGAACCAATGGAGGCAATCGTTAAGCGCTTTGACTCTGCAGGTATGTCATTAGGTGCGCTTTCCCCCGAGGCTCACGAAGCCTTAGCCGAGGCGCAAAACCGCTTAGGTGGTCGCTCAAATAGTGGTGAGGGTGGAGAAGATCCCGCGCGCCACGGCACTATTCGCAGCTCAAAAATTAAGCAGGTTGCCTCTGGCCGTTTTGGTGTGACACCACATTATTTGGTGAATGCAGAAGTTATCCAGATTAAAATAGCACAAGGTGCCAAGCCCGGTGAGGGTGGTCAGCTGCCAGGTGGTAAGGTCAATGGCTTAATTGCTCGTCTGCGCTTTGCAGTGCCAGGTGTTACCCTTATTTCTCCACCGCCACACCACGATATTTATTCAATTGAGGATTTAGCCCAGCTGATTTTTGACCTAAAACAAGTTAATCCTAAGGCACTTATCTCGGTTAAATTAGTCTCTCGCCCAGGTGTGGGGACAATTGCAGCGGGAGTTACTAAGGCCTATGCCGATCTTATAACAATCTCTGGTTACGACGGTGGTACTGCAGCGAGTCCGCTAACATCTATTCGTTATGCGGGGTCTCCTTGGGAGCTAGGTTTAAGTGAGACGCATCAAACCCTATGTGCTAATGATCTCCGTCATAAAGTGCGTGTGCAAGCAGATGGCGGCTTGAAAACTGGGCTAGATGTTATTAAGGCGGCAATTTTAGGTGCGGAGAGCTTTGGCTTTGGTACCGGCCCAATGATTGTTTTAGGTTGTAAGTACTTACGTATCTGTCACCTCAATAACTGTGCGACAGGTGTGGCAACGCAGCGTGAAGACCTGCGTTCTGAGCACTATAAAGGCACCGTCGAGATGGCCATGAATTTTTTCCGCTTTGTAGCAGAAGAGACGCGTCATTTGTTGGCAAGTTTGGGTGTTCGCTCACTTGAGGAGCTGATTGGTCGCGTCGATTTACTTGAGCAAATTGAAGGCGTTACCTCTAAGCAAAAACAACTAGATTTAAGGCCAATTATTCATACCGATGAGCTATTACAGTCTAAGCCGCAGTTTTGTCAGGTTGACCAAAACGAACCTTTCGATAAGGGTGAGATGGCAGAGCGCATGGTGGTAGAGATGATGCCTGCAATTAATGCCAAAAAGGGTGGTGAATATAGCTATACAGTCACAAATTGTGACCGTTCTATTGGTGCTCGTCTATCGGGTGAAATAGCTAGGCTCTATGGTAATGACGGCATGGCTAGTCATCCATTAACGGTTAATTTAACGGGTATTGCGGGCCAAAGTTTTGGTGTTTGGAATGCCGGTGGACTTAACTTATATCTCGATGGTGACGCTAACGATTACGTCGGCAAAGGTATGGCTGGCGGTAAGATTGTTATTAGACCTCCCGCAGGCTCTATGTTTAAAAGTCAAGAGACAAGCATTATGGGTAATACCTGTTTGTATGGTGCTACGGGCGGGCAATTATTTGCTGCGGGTCTTGCTGGCGAGCGTTTTGCTGTACGTAATTCAGGGGCTCATGTTGTTGTCGAAGGTAGCGGCGATCACTGTTGTGAATATATGACGGGAGGTTGTGTGACTATTTTGGGTGACACTGGGGTTAACTTTGGTGCCGGTATGACTGGAGGTTTTGCTTATGTATATGATCAAAAGAAGGGCTTTGATAAAAAATATAACCCAGAGCTAATTGATATACAGCGGATTAACCGGAGTTCTCCACACGTACAGCAATTGCGACAGATCTTAGAAAATTTCGTCGAAGAGACAAATAGTAGTTGGGGGCAGCATATACTCGATAATTTTGAGCGTACCATTAAGCAATTTTGGTTGGTCAAGCCTAAATCAGTATCAGTAGAGCAGTTGCTCGAAAATACAAAGGTAGAAGAAGCCGTCGCTTAAAGGTGTTTAGCCATAAGCGAGAAGCAAATAGATAGGTGATTTTATGACGCAACGATTAAATAATGATTTTCAATTTTTAGAGGTGAAGCGACAAGATCCTGATAAAAAGGATATGGCATCGCGCACTCAGCAATTTGTTGAAATTTATGACCCTTACACAAAAGTTGAAGTTGAAGACCAGTCAGATCGCTGCCTAGATTGCGGTAACCCTTACTGCGAATGGAAGTGTCCTGTACATAACTTAATTCCAAACTGGTTAAAATTAATTTCCGAAGGTAATATTTTTGAAGCAGCAGAGCTAAGTCATCAAACGAATTCTCTGCCCGAAGTCTGTGGTCGTGTGTGTCCTCAAGATAGGCTCTGTGAGGGCGCCTGTACCTTAAATGATGACTTTGGTGCGGTCACTATTGGTAATGCTGAAAAGTATATTACCGATACCGCGTTTGCAATGGGTTGGAAGCCCGATATGTCTAACGTGGACTGGACCGATAAAAAAGTAGCGATTATTGGTGCCGGTCCCGCGGGGATTGGTTGTGCAGATGTGCTCGTGCGCAGTGGTGTTAAGCCCGTTGTATTTGATAAATACCCAGAGATCGGCGGCTTATTAACCTTTGGTATTCCTGAATTCAAATTAGAAAAGTCAGTAATGACTCGCCGTCGAGAAATTTTTACAGAAATGGGTATCGAGTTTAGATTAAACATAGAAGTGGGCAAAGACATTGCTATGACTGAGCTTCTCGATGAATACGATGCAGTATTTATGGGGATGGGTGCATACGAATATTTAAAAGGTGGTTTTCCAGGTGAAAATTTACCGGGTGTCTACGATGCGCTGCCATTTTTAGTCGCCAATGTTAATCGTAACCTTGGCTTTGAAAAAGATCCCGCCGATTTTATTAGTGTAGAGGGTCAACGAGTCATCGTACTTGGCGGTGGTGATACAGCGATGGATTGTAATCGAACATCTATTCGTCAAGGTGCTGCGAGTGTGGGTTGTGCGTATCGTCGCGATGAAGAAAATATGCCAGGCTCTCGTCGAGAAGTGGTTAATGCTCGCGAAGAAGGTGTTGAGTTCTTATTTAATCGTCAACCGATAGAAATAGTCGGTGATGGCAAAGTTGAGGGTATTAAAGTTGTCACCACTAAACTTGGCGAAGCCGATGAAAATGGTCGGCGTAGACCTGAGCCAATTACGGGCAGTGAAGAAATTATTCCAGCCGATGTTGTTATAGTTGCCTTTGGTTTTAACCCTAACCCTCAAGATTGGTTTGCCGATAATAAAGTAGATGTTAATAATTGGGGTGGCGTGGTTGCGCCCGAGAAACAGACGTATAAATTTCAAACCAGTAATGAAAAAGTATTTGCTGGTGGTGATATGGTGCGCGGTTCAGATCTAGTCGTAACCGCAATATGGGAAGGCCGTGAAGCCGCCGATGGCATTTTAGATTATTTGGATATCTAAGTGCTTTTTAATCTTAGGTTCTAGATATAAAAAAAGGCCTGATGGCCTTTTTTTATGTGCAAATTTTTATTTTCTGCAAAAACAAGAAGGTGATTTATAATGACTGATCGCAAATTGCGTAATGTTGCTGTTAAAAAAAAGTATGACCTAACACCTAATATGTTGCGAATTATTCTGACGGGAGATGAATTAAAAGATTTTCCTGAGGGGCAAGAAAGTGCTTATATCAAGTTATTGTTTGTATCCAGTACCAATAAGCCCATTATGCGTACCTATACGATTAAAAAGTTTGATTTGGCTAGCTTAGAGCTGACATTAGATTTTGTCGTGCATGGCGTCAATAATGATCCAGTAATTCAAGCCGAGCAATTTGGTCCTGCTATTAGCTGGGCAAATAATGTTGAAGTGGGCGAGCAAATTACAATTGATGCGCCCGGGCCTGTAAAGTTAGTCGATAACAACGCTGACTGGTTCTTTTTTGCGGGTGATATGACGGCAATCCCTGCCATCAGTACTAATATCGAGTGCCTTCCAGAAGATGCTAAAGGCC
>CAXMPB010000246.1:0-5927 GCA_964195035.1 Cellvibrionaceae bacterium
TTGCTCATACCTTCAGACTCATTACCTAATACATAGATAACAAAGTCAGTTTCAACAAATTGCTGTAATGTACTTTCTGCATGGCTCGATAAACCAACAACAACAGCACCTTCTTGCCTGCATTGCATGAGTGCTTTTGACAATGAATCGCAATGTAGAATAGGCGCTTTAAATACAGTGCCGGCACTTGCTTTAGTGACAAGTGCGTCGAGTTTTGCACAACCTTTTTCAGAAAGTAACAGGCCATCAATGTTGCCTGCACAACTTGACCGAATGATCATTCCTAAATTTTGAGGGTTAGTGATTTTATCGAGTGCAAGCAGTCGAATGGGTTTTTTGTCGCTACTGCTATTTCGGTTTTTTAGAAAGCTTTGATAGCCTTGATGGCTTGGACAAGAAACATCGAGACAAACACCTTGATCTTGCTTGCCATTTTTTGAGATGCGAGATAATGCTTGTCTATCGTGATAATGAATCTCTACATCCCGTTTTTTTGCTAGCTGTTCTAACTCTTTAATAATTGGCGAGGGCTTATTTGAATCGGCTAAATGTAATCTAAAGCAGGGGATGTCTGTTTGCTGAAGTGCTTCGATTACGGGCTTTCTTCCATAAATGGTAAGTAGCTGTTGAAAGACTGATTTTTTCTCGAGATATTCGTCAGAATCTTTATGAGTTTTCATTTTTTGAGAAAAAACCGCTCTTATTAGTTGTTAAGCTTGTTATTAAATTTGACAATAAAAAAGCATGACGGCTTAGGTCATACTTTAATATTGTCAATATGATGAATTACTTATGATAACTAGTATTACTGTTATCAATCAGTGCTTGTAATACCTCGGTGCGGCTAATTAAGCCAACCAATTTACCATCATCGATAACAGGGTAGTTTTTAGGGCGGGCAGTAATAATAGTCTCTGCAAGCTCAACAACCGTTGTATCAGGTGTCACTGTCATAACATCTTTCGCCATAACTTCGTGAACAGGGCCCGGTTCTTCTGAGTGAAAGACAACATTTAACATCTGCGCGACACAATCTTGCTCTGAGAGATAGCCCGCTAGATTATGATCTTCGTCTACGACCGAAACACCAATAATTTTTTTCTCTAACATTAATATAACGGCATCGCGAATATTTGCGGTATTTAAGATAACCGTAGGCTGATGGTTCATAAAATCTGAGACTAGTATTGAACGCATGATATTCTCCTTATGACTTCTTTTATTATATGGATTTCTGCTGTTTCAGCTACAGGCTTTACTATAATCTACAATTGTCCTTTTGTAACCATTCAAGAGAGCGTCAATTGTTAGAGCATGTCCAATAGAGACTTCAGCTATATTTCCAATCGCTAGAAATTGCGCTAAGTTATCTAAATTTAGGTCGTGTCCTGCATTAACACCAATGCCAAGATCTACAGCGTACTCGGCCGCTTGTCGGTATTGTTCTAAACACGCATCCAGGCCTTCGGTGGATGCCAGATGACTAGCGGCATAAGGGCCGGTATAAAGCTCGATTCTATCTACATTAAGCTCTTGGGCCAGTTTTATTTGCTGAAGATCTGGGTCCATAAATAAACAGCAACGTACACCCCAAGATTGTACTTTTTGGATAATAGGCGCTAAGCGTTCTCCATCTTTCGTTAAATCAAAGCCATGATCAGAGGTTAACTGGTCATCGGTATCAGGTACGAGAGTCGCCTGTTCTGGGCGAGTATTTTCTATCAATCGCAATAGCCCTGGATATGCAGGCATTGCTGTCGTGTCATTGCCAGAACTTATTGCCGGCGCAAAGGGATTGCCCTCGATATTAAATTCAATGTCACGCTTCTGGTCTTTTAAGGCTTTAACAAAAGTAGACAGTTCATAGACATCATTTACCCGAATGTGACGCTGATCGGGTCTTGGATGAATGGTTAAGCCATCTGCACCAAATTCGATAGCCATTTTTGCAAATTCTAATACCGATGGGTTATTACCTTCTCGAGAATTACGCAATAAAGCTATTTTATTAAGATTGACGCTTAATAAAGTCATTAATTTATCCATCCATCGTGGCGTTTGCTCGAACGTAATTTAGGTAAAATAAGGGCAATTAGCACACCTAATAAAACAGTAAAAGCGCCATATAGAAAAAATTTTGTGCTTTCACTACGTCTTAAACTTTCGTTTTCAGACTTTAAAACATCATTTTCTGTTTGCAGTAGCTGTATTTTTTGAGCAACGTTTTGTAGTCGCTGGTGCGACTCTACGGCTGATGCTGAGATAACCTTTAGAGCGCCTAACTCCTCTTCGTTTTTACGTGCTTGTGCATCGGTTTGTTTAAGTGAAGATTGGCTCGTGTCATAATTTTTAGAGAGCGTATTGTTTTCTTCTTTTAACTCATTGAGGTTTTTAGACATGAGTTCAATTTTTTTGTTGGCCGCTACAAGCAAAATTTTAGCAGGCGGTGTGGCATCTAAAAATTGATTACGTATCCAGCCAGAGATTCCGTCGGCAGTTGTTACTTTTGTCCAGTCGGTATCGCGCTTGACCAATGTGAGCTTAGTACCCGACGGTAGTCCTTTGTGTAAAATAGCAAATTGATTGCCTTGGCCTTTACGCACAGGAACATACAGCTGGTCAGATATATATAAGCTAGCTGCCGTTGCAATATTGCTCGCCAGTAAAATAATCATACAAGAGAATAGTGACAAAAAATATTTTTTAGTGCGCATGATTGTGGCGTTTTTTAGTGATGTGTTGTTCATTTGTAGTTGATACCCGATGTCTTTATTTAGAGGCGCGTTAATCTACCTTATTAGTAGGGTCGGAATGTGTGAACGATCTCCCGTTTCTTTCCAATTTCTTCTAAAAAGCTCTTGCTGCCGTTTTTATATTTTGGTCCACAGTAAATTCAGCATTAATTTACTGTTAATCGTCTGTACGCATCATAAACTTAAAATACTTTTTTGTAAGGTTTTACCACTACATTTGCAAAGACACCTGCTGCTGCATAGGGATCATTATCTGCCCAGGTTTGTGCATCACTTAGTGAGTTGAATTCAGCAATAATCACTGAGCCGGTAAAACCATTGTCACCAGGGTTTTCAGAGTCGATGGCAGGTAGCGGGCCTGCGGTTAAAATACGGCCCTCATCTTGCAATGATTGAAGTGCCGCAAGATGCGCAGGTCGTGTCTCCATCCTCAGTGCTAAGCTATTGGGTTTGTCTTCACAGATAATGGCATACCACATAAAAAATCCTCGTTATAAAAAATGGTGTAGAAATATTGTATATAAGAGCCATATTATTGGCTGATTAAAATGTCTTCTAGTTCAAGATGCGTTAGTGCCTTGATGCGTTTAAATAAATAAAAGAGTGCAAGCATCATAATAATCGTTGCGGGAACAGCAATCACCGGGAAGCTAAGGGCATTCATCTTACCTAGCTCGGCATTAAAAGCTTCTGTTCCCGGCGCACTGACTAGAAGAACTTTTGCCAGTATATAATTCAAAATTGACGATAAAACAAATGAAAGTGTCATTAAGTAAGTAGCATTGACTAAGGCTTTATCAAACTCCTGCTCTGTACCATTTATGTTGAGTGCATTAGAGACTTTATCGACTTGGAGAATTTTATCGTTATAGATGAATGTTTTAACTAAAGGATAAGGTGTTTTTAATGAAATTAACGTGGCAATAGCGAATAAAGCAGGGATAGTTGCCTCTTTAATAATGATATACTCTGGGGGAAGCTTCATTAATGCCATGCCACCCGTGAGGCTAATGCTTAAAATACCTAATGCCGAAAATACATTAAACTTTCCGCTGCGTTTTAAATCGCGTAAGCCGTAAATAATCGGAAACGATAATGCGACGATTAGTGCCCACTTTACACCTAACTCATCTGCTCCGCTGAGTTTAGATAATATAAGTGTTGGGATCACAATATTAAACAGTATATTGATGAGGAAATTTTCTTTCTTGACGGGCTTGTCTTGAGTCATAAGTTTATTTAGCAGTTCTATTTATGGTTAGTTGTTAATAGCTAGTAGTTATAGTCCAATAATTTTTACAGTGTCTTCAATGTTTGTATATGACAGATGTAATATGAATTTGATTATCTCTGTTTATAGGATTGGAGGATAGTTAAATACAGCAGTGGATTTTACGCAACACTAGGTACGAAAGGCAAAGGCATTATCAGTTTACAGATTATTATCACTAATTATTAGGCATTAATGGGTATTCTTTGAATTTTTTATACGATTTACATACACATAGCCATTGCTCAGATGGAAAACTATCCCCCGAAGAGCTTGTTAGCTTAGCGAAGCTCAATAATGTCGATGTATTAGCGTTAACTGATCATGACACGATAGACGGTATTCCTGCAGCTATTGCTGCGGCGGGTGACGGGCTGACTATTATTCCTGGTATTGAGGTGTCGACACTCTGGCAGGGTCGGGGGATTCATATTATTGGCCTTCAAATTGATATTCATTCTAAAGAGCTCAAACAAGCGGTCAGTATACAATCCGACATTCGCCTAGGGCGGGCTAAGACCATTGCTGTACGTTTAGAAAAGGCAGGCATCAAAGGCGCTTGGGAAGGTGCTCAGCGCTATGCGCAAGGTGGTGCAATCGGACGGCCTCACTTTGCACAACATATTATCGATGTTGGTTATGCGGCTAATTTTGCTCAGGCTTTTAAACGCTATTTAGGCGCAGGTAAAATCGGCGATGTTAAAAGTGAATGGCCCTCGATTTCCAGTGCTATTTCGTGGATTAATGCAGCCGGCGGCATCGCAATCTTGGCCCACCCCGATAAATACGGCTTAACGCGCACCAAGCTTTATACCTTATTACAAGAATTTAGTGATGCCGGTGGCCGGGGCTTAGAGGTTGTCAGCGGCAATCAAAAGCCTGACGTTACTCAAAAACTACAAAAAGCAGCAGTAGATTTTTCTCTACTCGCCTCTTGTGGCAGTGATTTTCATTCGCCTGATAATAAATGGCAATCTCCCGGTGTTATGTCACCACTGCCTAAAAACTGCCAAGCGATTTGGGATTTCTGGTAAGCTATTGATAAGACTTGCTTAATGCACGGCTAATTATGTGTGCTGCTCGACTTTAGTGCTTTTTCAAAGGTTTATTTACCCAATAAAAATATAATTTAATATTATGGCTCAATTCTTTCAAATTCATCCCGAAACCCCCCAGGCTCGTTTGATTAAACAAGCTGCAGACATCATTCGTAACGGTGGCCTTGTTGCCTACCCAACAGACTCTGCCTATGCGCTTGGTTGTCATATTGGCGACAAGCTTGCACTGGATCGAATTTGTGGAATAAGGAAGCTTCAAAAAGATCATAACTTCACTTTAGTGTGTCGCGATCTCTCCGAGGTTGCCACCTACGCCAAAGTCAATAATCAAATGTTCCGTTTGATTAAAGCCCATACGCCTGGTCCCTTTACGTTTATTTTAGCGGCGACGTCTGAGACTCCGAAGCGTTTAAAGCACCCTAAGAAAAAAACCATCGGAATTCGTATTCCTAGCAATCCAATCGTAAGAGCTTTATTAGATGAGCTTAATGAACCTATGATGACAAGCACGCTCATGATGCCGGGTGATGATGTGCCACTGACTGACCCCTATGATATCCGCATCACTTTAGAGCACCAATTAGAGTTGGTTATCGATGGCGGCTTTTGTGGAATGGAGGCAACAACCGTTGTAGATCTAAGCGGTGATGCCCCAGAGCTTATGCGTCAAGGTTGTGGTGATTTTTTAGAATAATTATTGCTTTTCACTGCCTCATTTTTCGTTGCTCAGCACCTTAATTAATAATCGCCCCGCCGTTTTTATCTATTACAATTAGCGTCATATAAAAATTTATTGATCATATTTTTTTAAATGTTCATCGATTTTTTGTAGCGCTAACTCTTCGC
>CAXMPB010000247.1:0-2412 GCA_964195035.1 Cellvibrionaceae bacterium
ACGAGCACAACATAGGATCAAATTACTCCAAAGAGAGATATCAGAATACTATAGCAATTATAAAGTGGGCAACGATTTGATTGAACTGCGCAATCTAACAACAGTTGCCCAATTAATTATACGCTCAGCTATGGAACGTAAAGAAAGCCGGGGCTTGCACTACTCTCTCGACTACCCTGATTTAGGCCGTGTTGCTCGCGATACTGTTTTGGTTCCTACTAATTTTGCGGCGCAAAATATTATTGTAGATAAACTAGATTAGTGTTGTTGTTTATTTTAGACGTCTTGAAACACGTCTAAAATAACTCATGGAATGACGATGCTAAAAACACCTCCACCCAAACTGCCGCCATTCGACAAGGCAATCTCGCCCTTGTTTTCGTCTTTCCGGTGAAAACTTGCAATTTTTGCAGCAAAAAAAAGACCTAATCGTGTGCTATCAGCACTACTATTTTTGTTGTTTTCTGGCAATGCTGCCTGCAACATGAAGTCAGGAAACCCAAGCCCATCGTCCTCTATAATAATAGATAAGCGTTCATTGTTAACGGACGCCGTTAATTTTATTTTAGATTTAGCATAACGTGTAGAATTAATTAGAATATTATGAATTACATTACCCAACAATTCGTTATCGTAAAACCATATTAATTCACTATCACATTCAATATCAACTTCAATATTTTTTGTTTTAAACAGAATATCATTCCTAGCAATTTGATCTTCAAATGTTTCAATTACATAATTTTCATCGATACTAAACTGCAAGCTTTTGTTTTGAAGACGATAGATATTTAACAACTGTATTAACTCTGAATTAATACGTGAGGCTTCATATTGTAATATTGAGATGTGGTCTTTTTGTTCATCATTCTGTGGTGGTGAATCATGTATCATTTCCTCTAAAGAGCCAAGCAACATCGACAGTGAATTTTTCATATCATGAACACTAGAAGCCAGTACAAATGAAAAATCTAGCTGTTCCTCTTTAACCTCAGCAGTAGGCTTTAACGACTCTCTCATAAGCACTTCGATCTCATGTGTACCAGGCATCACTTCTCTCCTTTTTTAATAATCAAAGCACTCAACATACCTTGTAATTGCTGACAGCGATCAAAATGAATATCGCCACTTTTTATGTGCGTTTTAAGAAACGTTAATATGTGTGTACAACGTGCAACACTGTCTGCATCCTTACCCACATCTTTCATATATCCCATTATAGCTTGGAAAAGATTTAATTTAACGGCAGTAAATCGTGGGTATCTCTTCTCTAATTTATAAAAACAAGATATTGCCGATAGATTATCTTTTATTTTGTAAAAATCTATTCCTTTCTTATTGTCTTTCTGTAGTATACTTTTTCCTTTTATGCTGACGGGCTCATGCATCAAGCAATCTATTTTTTCTAATACAGACTCATTGTCGCTGTACTTTTCAATCAACTCTTTAGACTTCAGATTCGCTAAATCAAGTTGTTGATTAAATATATAAGAATTGATGAGTTCAATTTCTATATCTGGCGAAATATTTTCTTGTTTTTCTAAAGAGTTTAAAATGGGATTAATGATATCCTTAGACTTTTTATACTGTTTTTGCAGGCCTAACATTTGACCCATATAAATTTTTGCCAAGGTTTTAATCTCTGGCATTACGGCATCTTTATCACTAACTATTGATAAGGTTTTCACCGCATCTTGTATAAGACCATTAGCTTTATCTGGATCTTGTTCAAAAAAACGAATAAATGACTTTGCAAAATTTATTTGATTACGTGTATTAAAATAGGCCGTATTAGAGCCATAGCGTAGTATTTTTCGATATGCATTAGCTGCTATCTCAGCATCACCATTCTCCATCGCCACCTCTGCAAGTGATAGCTGCCTGGCTAGTGACATGGGTGAGACTTCAACTGCTTTTTCAAGGGTGATTTGCAATTGTTCGTCATCGTTAACCACCTGATGCGCCTGCGCTAAAATATCATAGGCCTTCATGTAAGATGGTTTTACTCGAATAATATCCTTCAACCACTCAATAGCTTTTGCGACATTGCCTCGCGCTAATTCAGTTTTAGCCAAACCGAGTTGAGCCCAGTCGAGAGACCGTATTTCTAATGTAGCCCGACATATTATTTCTGCCTCATCAAACTGCTGTGTTTCTATATAAAGCTCAGTTAATAGTTTTTGGCAATCCATACTGTAACGTGACTTTTCTACTATTTTTTGTTCTAACAATGCAATGCTAGATCTCTTATCCACCTTGTTTAAGCTGTTATAGAAATCTAATAATTCTTTAAGTTTATTTAATAAGCGTTTCACACGCTGCTCTATTGTTTTTGTAGATATAGGTTTACTCAAATAGGCATCGGGCTCACAATCGAAAGCCGACATCACAACATTACGACTCGTCTCAGCA
>CAXMPB010000248.1:0-5983 GCA_964195035.1 Cellvibrionaceae bacterium
ACCCAGCTACCGATTAACAGGCAGTAGTCTACGGGTGAACTACCTATCCATATAGCAAGAGGTATAAGAATTAATAATATATAACACTCTAACCTAAATGCTTGTTCATATTTGAAGGCAGACTTAAAGCCCTTGATAGAATATCCAGTTGCTTTATAAAGTCTAGTTAAGTGACTAGTATCTTGATTGTATGCAGACATGATATTCAACCCGACATTTTATTAAAAGTGCTCAATGCTTATTATTCGAATTTAACAAGTTTAAAGATTTTATGTGCTTGTTAAGGCGAAAACTGTATCACAGTAGTATGTGGGTCTCGGTTTTTTTTCTGATCTTTTAATTTTTCAAGATACACTTTCCACATGCTTTGTTGATTATGGCATAGCTCAACGAGGTATCCCCAAGAATAAATACCAGTATCATGCTCATCATCAAAGGCAATTTGTAAGCCATAGTTGCCAATGGCTTTCAGGCTATCTATACCCACGTGAATTTTTCCGTCGACTAGCACTTCTTGCCCAGGGCCATGTCCTGTCACTTCTGCAGATTTTGAATGTGTGCGAAGAAATTCGGCTGGAAGTTGATAAGTGATACCATCGACAACTAGCTCGAGTATTTTAGATTCTTTGTGAAGATGGATCTTGCTAGGTTTTAATGTGTTCATAATATATACCGGCTCAAGTCTTCATCTTTAGCGAGTTCGCCAAGGTGTTCGTCAACATAGTTTGCATCAATCGTAATAGTTGATTCATTATTCGCGCCGTTATCAAATGATATCTCTTCCATTAGTCGTTCCATAACCGTATGTAGACGTCGCGCACCAATGTTTTCTGTGCGTTCGTTAACTTCCCAAGCCGTGTCTGCAATTTTTTCTATGCCGTCATCAGTAAAAATAATATCCAAGCCTTCGGTCTTCATTAATGCAATTTGTTGTTTAGTCAACGATGCATATGGCTCGGTTAAAATACGTTTAAAATCTGCTGAAGAGAGTGTTTCCAATTCAACGCGAATGGGCAGACGTCCTTGTAATTCTGGGATTAGATCAGAAGGTTTAGCGACATGAAATGCACCAGAAGTAATAAACAGAATATGATCAGTTTTGATCATGCCATGTTTTGTGCTGACAGTAGAGCCCTCTATTAAAGGTAATAGGTCACGTTGAACACCTTCGCGAGAAACATCACCGCCAGTGCCTTCGCTACGTTTGGCAACTTTATCTATCTCGTCTATAAAAACAATGCCATTTTGTTCGGCCGCTTCAATGCCCTGCGCTTTAGTTTCTTCTTGATTAACCAGCTTGGCTGCTTCTTCGTCACATAATTGCTTAAAGGCTTGTTTTATTGGCAGCTTAACCGTTTTAGTTTTTTCGGTTCCCATTGATGAAAACATATTTTGTAATTGGTTGGTCATGTCCTCCATGCCAGGCGGAGCCATGATCTCAATGCCGACTTTACTCGCGATAAGATCTATTTCAATTTCTTTATCGTCAAGCTCGCCTTCACGCAATTTTTTTCTAAATAGTTGTCGTGTGCTATTTACTTTATCAGTATTTTCGTCAGTTGATGTTTCGCCGCGAGCAGGGCGTAATAAGGCATCAAGTACGCGATCTTCGGCACTATCTTCGGCGCGGCGCTTTACTTTTTCTACTTGTTGTTCGCGACACATTTTAATAGACATGTCGACAAGGTCTCGAATAATTGATTCGACGTCGCGACCTACATAACCAACTTCGGTAAATTTTGTTGCCTCTACTTTTATAAAAGGCGCATTGGCAAGTTTTGCAAGTCGGCGTGCAATTTCTGTTTTGCCGACACCCGTCGGTCCAATCATTAATATGTTTTTGGGCGTTATTTCATTGCGTAGCTCGGCACCAACTTGCATGCGTCGCCAGCGATTACGCAGCGCAATCGCAACGGCGCGCTTAGCATTGTTTTGTCCGATGATATGGTGATCAAGTTCGTGAACAATTTCACGGGGAGTCATTGTTGACATGAAAGCTCTCTATAGTAGTAAGCGGATAAATAATAGATAACAAAGCGCATTATTTCTTGATAATAAGCTCTTCAATAGTGTGGTTATGATTGGTGTAGACACAAATGTCACCGGCAATCGTTAGTGCTTTTTTGGTGATTGTGGTTGCATCAAGGTCGGTATTTTCAAGCAAGGCCCGAGCAGCCGATTGTGCATAGGGGCCACCTGAGCCAATAGCAATTAAATCATCTTCGGGTTGAATGACATCGCCATTACCGGTAATTATCAGAGATGCCTCTTCATCGGCAACGGCAAGTAGTGCCTCTAATTTTCTTAAAGCTCTGTCGCTACGCCATTCTTTTGCAAGCTCTACGGCAGCTCTTGTAAGTTGACCGTTATAAATTTCTAATTTGGCCTCAAAGCGCTCAAACAAAGTGAAAGCATCAGCGGTGCCGCCAGCAAAGCCTGCGATAACTTTATCGTTATATAAGCGTCTTACTTTTCGGGCGTTACCTTTCATTACAGTGCTACCCATCGACACTTGGCCATCGCCACCAATGACTACTTTGCCATTACGACGGACGGATACGATTGTAGTTCCTCGGTATTGTTCCAAAATAAATTCCTGTGGTTGATAGTAATAGTGTTTAAATAAAAGTTACCAAGCCGATGGCTTCGTTGTATTTGTGACTAATTAACTGTTGAGACATTACTAATGGGGGTTAGTGGATCAAAAAGCAAGCGTTTTACTTGTTGATTAATTAGCCGTAGTCTTATTCTTTCTTGCGCTTGAGTAACAAGGGACTCATGCCTCGGGAGGCAAGTATGCTTCTTGCTTTTGCCATTTTTGAGCGAGTTTTAAAAGGCCCTGCAATAACACGATGCCAAGTTTGACCATTTTTACTACTGGATTCAATTTTTGCTTCCATATTGCTTAGTAGTAATTCTACTCGCAGCTTATCGGCCTCTTGATCGCGTCTAAAAGAACCCGCTTGAAGGAAATACTCTATATCCTTTGGGATAGAGGCTGTTATTTCAGCTGAGCGATCAGGAACAGTTATTTCTCGTTCTTTAAGAATTTCATAAAAATCGAAACGTGGTTGCGGTGGCGAAGCCTTCGTTGTTTTTACTGGATTCGGTTGAGCTTTAGGTGATGCTTGGGGGCCATCAGAGCTGTTGGATAAAAAAAACAGTAAGCTTATCGATCCGGCAAGAAGCAAGCCGATGACAATCCATGCCCAAGCCGGTGCTCGATTAGACTTTTTGGATTGTCGGCGATTAGTTCGAGGCTTATTGCTCGTTTTTTTTCGTTGAGAGCTACGTTTTTTGGGGGTGTAATTTTTTGTCATTAGTATGTTTTAAGATGGTTTTTAGCAATTCAGGATAGCGAACTGATTCTACGTGTATGAGTCAAAATTATAAAGTCTTTTAAAGTAGCCTTTTAAAATTCTTGGGGGTCAACATCTACAAGCCAGTGCAAGCCATTTGGTTGCTTGCTTGTCTCTAGGCGTTGGCATAACTGTCGTAACAGTTGTTGCCGCTCGGCCCTGGATGACGATTTTATTTGCAGTATAAAGTGGTAGCGATTGGCTCGCTTTTCTATCGCGGCCGGCATTGGTCCTAGATACTGTAAATTTGTATGTGCAGGGATAATACTTTGGGCCTGCAGACGTGCTTCATGTAAAAACTGTTGGGCAGCCTGAGCCTGCGCGCAGTGACAGCGAATAACAGTAATGAACTCATAGGGAGGCATTGCTGTTAGTTGACGTTCATTAAGCAATGTTTTGGCAAATTCGTAATAGTTTTGCTTTAGCAGTTGTTGCAGTAAGGGGTGGTCTACAAATTGTGTTTGAATCAGTACCTGAGAGCCATTGTTGCGGGTATTTTCTCGCCCGATTCGCCCGGACACTTGTGTCAATAATTGACCTATTCGTTCAGCGCCTCTAAAGTCACTACTAAAAAAACTTTGATCTATTCCTAGAATAATCCCTAAGCCTAAATTAGCAAAATGATGACCTTTGGCGAGCATTTGTGTGCCTATTAAGATGCAGGGTTTGCCGGTATTAATCTGTTTAAATAGCTCTTCTAGCCTTCCTTTTTGAGAAGTACTGTCTCTGTCAATTCGTAAAATCGGTATATCGGTAAATATCTTTTCTAGGTCCTCTTCTTCTCGTTGTGTACCTGTACCTAAAAAGTTCAGGTGGGAGCTATTACAGTTAGGGCACTTGTTGGGTACAGCTGTTCGATAATCACAGCGATGACAATGTAAATATTGTTTCGCGTTATGTATCTGTGATTGAGTTCGGTGCAGTGTCATACGATTATCGCAAGCCTCGCATTGACACATCCATTTACAATTTTGGCAGATAATTGTCGGGGCATACCCGCGACGATTAATAAAAACCAGAACCTGCTGTCCTTGAGCAATCGTTTTCCGAATAGCCGTTATTGCCTCTTCTCCAAGCCCTGAGCTTGTTGTCTCTATACATTTTATAGTGGGTAGTGACTGGCTTTGCGCGCGCTGCCGAAGGGTAAGGTGCTGGTAGCGTCCACTTAAAGCATTGTGCAAAGTCTCTAGTGCCGGTGTGGCACTGCCCAAAATAAGTGGGATGTTGAGTTTTTGCGCTCGAACGATGGCAACATCTCGCGCTGAATATCTGACTCCTTCCTGCTGCTTATAAGAGAGGTCATGTTCTTCATCAACAACAATTAAGCCAAGATTATTGAGTGGCGAAAAAACACTTGAACGTGTGCCGATGACAATAGGATATTGGTTGTGTTTGATCGCTTGCCAAATTTTGAAGCGCTGCATGTTGCTCAGGCCAGAATGAAGGGTCGCGACGGGCACATTAAAACGATGTTTGAAGCGGGCAGCAGTTTGAGGTGTCAGACCAATTTCGGGCACTAGAATTAACGCTTGCTTATTGTTGTTAAGAACATTGTGTATCGCTTGCAAGTAAACTTCGGTTTTACCGCTGCCGGTTATACCATCTAATAAATATGTGTTAAATTTATTAAATACAATGCGTTCTAGAGCAATTTTTTGTTCTGGATTAAGCTGTAAAGTGTCTTCTTTTAATAACGGTTTTTTTCGCTTTAGCGGTAAAAAATTTACACTAAGCTCTTGTTTATCCAGCAGTTTTTTTTGATGCAGAGTTTTGATTGTCGCGGGACTGATCTCGTGAAGCTTGAGCTGGTCTTTGCTGATGTTCTTCAAGCGCTTGAATAGAGTAAGGGCTTCTTGTTGTTTTGGCGCGCGTCTCAAAGACGTATCTGTGGTCATTGAGCCTGCATTATTTAAAACCCAGGTGATGGTTTTATTTTGCGGTATGCATACAGGTTTGCGCAGGAGCGCGGGTAGGGCTAACTGACAGGTATCGCCAAGGGGGTAATGGTAGTAATCGGCACACCACTGACATAATGCGAGCAACTCCTTATTTAATACCGGGCTACTTTCAAGAGTACCGTGAATACTGCGCAGTGTATGCGTTGGTTTTTTTGGCTGCCTAGCTAAATCAGTAATTGAGGCGTCAGCCTCTATCACAGACTCAGAAATAGCGATGCCTAAGATGGCTTTTTGATGTCCAAATGGTACAGATATGCGTGTCCCAGGCACAATTTTCTCTGCTTTGCTTGATGTGTAGTCAAACAATTTACGAAGCGGTGACGAGACGGCTATTTTAATTAAAGTTGTAATGGTTTGTACTCTAAAATAACAGAGTTTAAGGGTTTGGAAGATTATTATAAATATTTATTCTTTTATATTTTGATAATAACTTCAATTAAAGGCGGCAGTTGGCGGGAAAAGCTGTGCCCCAACAGTAGGCCTCTTAGGGGAGATGTTGGCGTGTAATACTTCTGCTTCTTCCTATACCTAGATTCATGTAGGTATAGGAAGTTTGCTGGTTGTGAATGAATGTTGAAGTTTCTTGGGTGTATCGAGAGTTTTTACAGGCTTTCATGACTCAACTAAGTTGTTAGATTGAATGGGGGGTTTAATATCACTTGAGTT
>CAXMPB010000249.1:0-3753 GCA_964195035.1 Cellvibrionaceae bacterium
CGTTTAATCGAAAATAAATTATTATCTTTTGTTGTCATAATTACTCACCCTTACTGGATTTAAATGCATCAATAAATGTCTTTAGTTACTACAACACCGACAACAGCATCCTCGCAATATACCAACAAGACTAAGCCACTCTAGAATCCACCACTTAATTTAAACCAAGAAAACACGATTCGTTGGGGCTAAAAGATACAGACAAGTAAACTCAGAGAGTTGCTAGAAAAGCACATTATATTGACAACTTACGGGAGATTATTTTAGTTTTAGCTGACTGCACAATAAAAATATAAATCATCTATTACCGACATTTATCCCCTTAAATTTTTTACGTCTACCATTCTTTCTGTATTGATATACATCAAGAGCAAGTGCATCCATCAGCACATACTTATCCTAGAAACTTTTAATCATAAATGCTCTAGGAGAATAAGTATGAAACGCAGAGATTTTTTAATATCCTCGCTTGCGGTGGCTTCAACAACACTGATCAGTGCATCCGTGTCGGCAAAAAGCGCCACTAAAACTGGAGAAATTGGTGTAGCGTCGAATGTTAAAGATTTGGAGCGAGTGACGCAAAAACTTGTGAACCCGCCCAATTTGCCAAAGCATGATCAGGTTGCTAAGGGTGGCCCCAAAGTTGTTCAGATGACAATGATCATCGAAGAAAAAGAAATAGAAGTAAATCCAGGCGTCTTTGCTCAAGCGATGACTTTTAATGGTACCAATCCCGGCCCTATGATTGTCGCTCACGAGGGTGATTATGTTGAGCTTACTTTAAAAAACCCTGCCACTAATACACTACTTCATAATATCGATTTTCATGGCGCTACGGGTGCACTTGGAGGTGGCGGCTTAACGCATGTGGCTCCGGGCCAGCAAGCGATATTACGTTTTAAAGCGGATCGTGCAGGAGTCTTTGTTTATCACTGCGCGCCAGGTGGCATTATGATTCCTTATCATGTTGTTGCCGGTATGTATGGTGCTTTATTGGTGCTACCTCGCGATGGCTTAAAAGATAACCACGGCAAGCCGGTTAAATATGACAAAGCCTATTATGTTGGTGAGCAGGGCTGGTATATCCCTAAAGACGAGCAAACCGGCAAGTACAAACGTTATAGCTCTCCGGTCGAAGCGATGGGTGACACCTTAAAAGTGATGGAAGGTTTGACACCAACACACATTACCTTTAACGGTAAAGTTGGCGCGTTAACCGGTGATAACGCGATGCAAGCTAAGGTGGGTGAGACTGTCTTATTCCTTCATTCACAGGCAAATGAAGATACACGAATTCACTTGATCGGTGGTCATGGTGATTTAGTTTGGCCCGGAGGTTCATTCTCTAATACACCCACGGTTGACCGTGAGACTTGGTCAGTCCTTGGTGGCGAGGCTGGCGCTGCAATGTATACCTTTAAACAACCTGGTCTATACGCCTACGTAAATCATAACTTGATTGAGGCGATTATGAAGGGTGCAGCAGCTCATGTAAATGTTGAAGGGGATTGGAATAATTCTCTGATGGAACAGGTTCAAAAGCCTAGCCCAATTACTTAAGGTTTAAGTAACAGGTAATCTATGAAACCTTAATTACAAATAGCTTTGATACTGTCATGTCTTGCAGGAGCTTCTGTTACGGCGGCTCCTACTAAGATTTAAGACAGACATGAATACAGCACTTCGCTTAATTAAATTGCTTCAATAATTATTAATTGGTGTGGAAGCTTAATTGTAAGAAATCAGCCCTTAAGTAAAAAAATAGGTGAGAGAATCGATTTTAAGACAGGTAATATTGGCGATCAATGGTTGGAATACCGCTCACAACATCCTCGAAACATCACTCAAGTATTAATCACACAAACTCAGCTATTAATATCTAATAATGATTATCTCTTTAATGTGCATTCATTGACACTCTTGCCGTTTTTTTTAAATAAGGCATTAAAATTAACGCGCACCATGACTGTAACAACTCACGTTAATCATTACGTGACTATTTGAAATTACAGCGGCCAAAAAAACAATATAGAAGGCACAGAGACCACCACAACTAGTATTTCTAATGGTAATCCCATTCGCCAATAATCACCAAAGCGATAGCCACCAGGCCCCATGATAATGGTATTGTTTTTATGTCCAATCGGCGTCAAGAAAGCACAAGAAGCCGCTACTGCAACACCCATTAAAAATGGGTCTGGGGCGGCACCAATTGCATTGGCCACATCTAGGCCAATGGGGGCTGCAATTAACGCGGTTGCCACATTATTTAGAAAATCTGATAGGGTCATCGTGACCATGATCAATACGGTGAGTATCGCCCAGTGAGGCCAACCTTCGGTTTGTGCCACAATAAGCTCGGCTATTAACTTGGTTCCACCTGACTCTTCCAATGCAAGGCCTAGTGGAATAAGTGATGCCAGCAACACAATGACCTTCCACTCGACACTTTCATAAACTTCGCGGCCCGACACAATTTTAAAGGCGGCAAAGGCTATAACACAAACTGCCAGAGCAATGGGCAGATACACCAGACCGGCTACCGACAAAGCAATGGCCCCGAGAAACAAACCAATCGTCAGCAGTGCTTTTTTACGTTGAATGACGGCATGCTTTTTATCCGCTAACGGCAATACACCTAACCAATTTGTGATTTCTGCCAAGCGCTCCTCAGGCCCTAATAGTAATAGGACATCACCCGATTTTATAATTAACTTTCGAACTCGATCGCGAAAACGCTTACCCTCGCGCGACACACCCAACAGCGTAATACCATGGCGTGTTAATAATTTTAAATCGTGACTACAGCGACCATTAATGCGGCTGCCCTCGGGCACTATCACTTCGATCAAGTTGAGTGAACTGCTGGCTAACCCTATCTCATGTTTTTCTTTGCCCGCAAAATCAAGTTGGGCACCGCCCAGAAAAGCTTCGATTGATTTTGGATTGCCCTCCAAAACTAAATGATCGCCCTTGCGTATTTCTTCATAGCCTGCAAAGCCGGCCAGACGCTTGCCGCGTCGAACCAGACCCAAAACCGTAATGTCATGCTCCGCTGCAAGCGGGTAAAGCTCTTTAACGCGCTGCCCGATACTTGTCGATTTTTCTGGCACCTGCGCTTCGGCAACAAACAACCCCGCATCGCTTTCGCTGTGGATATTACCAGCGCGTTCGCGCTTGGGAATCAACCGCCAACCGATGAGGGCCACAAATAAAATACCAACAGTTGCTACAGTGAGACCGACGGGGGCGAAGTCGAACATGCCATAGCTTTCACCCAGCGCGCGCTCGCGATATTGTGCGATTACTATATTTGGCGGCGTGCCAATGAGCGTGATCATGCCACCTAAAATAGTGGCAAAGGATAATGGCATTAAACTGAGTGCCGCCGCGCGTTTTGCTTTTTCTGCGGCCTCGATATCGAGTGACATTAATAACGCTAGAGCAGCAACATTATTAATGATGGCCGAGAGCCCAGCGCCAACCACAGACATAATGCCAATATGCAACGGTAACGGGCGATCTGAAGACAGCACTACACCAGATATCATTTCTACTGCGCCTGAGTTCAATAAACCTCGAGAGACAATTAGCACTAGCGCAATAATCACCACAGCCGGATGACCAAAGCCTGAAAAAGCGTCATCTGGCTTAACGTAACCGGCGACAACAGCAATCATAAGTGCACCAAAAGCGACCAGATCGTAGCGTATACGACCCCAGATTAATAAAATAAATACTGCGCCAAATAAC
>CAXMPB010000250.1:0-4526 GCA_964195035.1 Cellvibrionaceae bacterium
ATGCTGTTTTCATCGGCAGGTAAAGCGGTGCGCTTTAACGAAGGTGACGTGCGTGCCATGGGTCGAACCTCTCGCGGTGTACGTGGTATTCGTCTCGATAGTGAACAAGCGGTTATTTCGATGGTGATACCCAAGCCAGACGGTAAAGTGTTGACTGTCAGTGAGCACGGTTTTGGTAAGCGTACCTTAATTACTGAATATGCAACTAAAGGGCGTGGCGGTAAAGGTATGATTGCTATGCAGTGCAGTGAGCGTAATGGCCCGGTTGTTGGTGTTGCTCAAGTGTTTGATGGCGATGAAATTATGATCATTTCAGACCAAGGTACACTGGTACGTACTCGTGTTGATGAAGTGTCGCTATCGGGTAGAAACACACAGGGTGTGCGTGTTATTCGTGTTAAAACGGACGAGCATGTGATTGGTGTCGAGCGTATTGAAGAGCCAGAAGTTGATGAGTTAGTGCAAGACGGCTTAGAGCAAGACGATTCGGATCAAAGTGACTCAGATCAAGATGTTAAGGATCAGGGTGTTGAGGATCAAGGCGGTAAGGATCAAAATATTGAAGGCGCAACAGACGCATAAATATTCAACTAAGTTTAGCAAGAGTTAGGTAATGTATGAGCAATAATCAACGCACTAAAAGCCTTGATGATTTACGCCAAGAAATTGATAAAATCGATCGTGAGTTAGTAGAACTCATTAGTAGTAGGGCACGTTGTGCGCAAGCCGTAGCTGAGGTTAAAAAGGCCGAGCTTAAGGCAGCTGCGAGCGATGCGGCAACTGACATCGTCTATTACCGACCAGAGCGTGAGGCTCAAGTCTTACGTAAAGTGATGGTGTATAACGAGGAACACGGCGGACCACTGACCAACGAAGAAATGGCGCGCTTATTTCGCGAGGTTATGTCTGCTTGTCTGGCGCTTGAGCAGCCAATCAAAGTGGCCTTTTTAGGGCCAGAAGGAACCTTTACTCAGCAAGCGGTTAGCAAGCATTTTGGGCACTCGGCAGTCCCAATGCCCATGAATGCTATCGACGAGGTCTTTCGAGAAGTAGAAGCAGGTGCAGTGCAATACGGTGTGGTACCTGTCGAGAACTCAACGGAAGGTGTTGTAACGCATACGCTAGATAGCTTTATCGATTCAAATATTAATATTTGTGGTGAGGTTGTGTTGCGTATTCATCACAATTTATTAGTCTCGGATGTGACTAATGTCGATAAAATATCGCGAATTTATTCTCATCCTCAAAGCCTCGCACAATGTCGTAAATGGCTAGATCTACACTACCCCAATGCCGAGCGTATTCCTGTAAGTAGTAATGCCGAAGCTGCACGTCGAATTAAAGGCGAGTGGAGCTCTGCCGCTATTGCAGGCATCACCGCGTCAGACCTTTATGGTTTGCACGCAATTGAAAAAAATATTGAAGACGCTCCCGATAATTCCACGCGCTTCCTGGTAATTGGTAAGCAAGCTGTACCTGCCTGTGGGCAAGATAAAACATCGCTAGTGCTTGCTGTTCGCAATAAGCCTGGTGCGCTACATTATATCTTAGAGCCATTTCATCGCTTGGGTGTTGATTTGACGCGCCTTCAATCTAGGCCTTCTCGAAGTAGCACATGGAACTATGTTTTCTTTATTGATATACAAGGCCATCAAGAGGATGAAAACGTTGCCGCTGCGCTGAAAGAAATTGCTAGTGCATCTGCAGAGCTTAAGATTTTAGGGTCTTATCCTATTGGGGTTTTATAATAAGGGTGTTGCCCTGTCATTCCGGACAGCGTTTTTTGTTGATCCGGAATCTAGTGTTTTATTCTTTATAAAGTGAATAAATAATATCATTTTTATTGTAAAAAAATTATGACCTTATCTGGTTCAAAAAATTCGTTACCATCGACTAACAAGCTAGTTATTATTGGCCTAGGTCTTATTGGTGGTAGCCTAGCGGCTGCTTATAAGGCGCGTCATAACTTGGTTGATAATGCCTTAGAGGTTATTGGTGTTGTTCGCCGTAGCGAGACGGCTGAGTATGCCCTAAATAATAATATTGTCGATCGAGCGGTTTTATCCTTGGCCGAGATAGCGCCCGAACTTGGTGCGGGTGATATTATTTTTATTGCAGTGCCAACACTCAGTGTTGTCGATAGCTTAGTTGAAATAAAAAATCGAGTTGACCCTGCGGTGACTATTACCGATGGCGCAAGCGTTAAGGGTAATATAGTAGCGGCAGTTAACGAAATTTATAAGGGCTATCCCAAACAATTTGTGCCCGGTCATCCTATTGCAGGATCAGAAAAAAGTGGTGTCACAGCAGCTAACGCCAATTTATATGTTAATCATCGCGTTATTTTAACGCCAGTTGATGAAACGGGTAAGGACCATTACGAAACCATAAAAAATCTATGGGAGGCAGTCGATGCCGAGGTGTTAACAATGTCGGTGAGTGAGCACGATGCTGTGCTTGCAGCCACCAGTCATTTGCCACATGCCATTGCGTATTCTCTTGTCGACACCTTAGCTAACGACTCTGACAATGAAAATATTTTTCGCTATGCTGCAGGTGGCTTCAAAGATTTTACACGTATTGCGAGCAGTAACCCCACAATGTGGCACGATATTATGTGTGCCAATAGTGCTGAAATTTTATCTGCGATTGATTTGTTTCAAAACAATTTAAATAATTTACGTGCAGCGATTGAGAAAAAAGATAGTGAAAAATTACTAACAATTTTTAATCGCGCTAAAACTGCAAGAGATGAGTTCTCGACTATTGTTGAAAAAGAAAATGATTGAAAATTATTAGCAGTTCCATCAGACATTATTAAAAATAATGTTTAAAGCGGATGTTTAAAGTGATTGATTAGCACCATTGTTTATAGCCAATATTTAACCCTAAGCCTAATACCTAACCCCCAATATAAAAGTTGTTTTTATGTCAAATTCTGCACCCTTAATGCAATATATTGTTCAGCCCGGTGGGCAATTGTCAGGTTCGCATCGTGTGCCTGGTGATAAATCTATCTCACATCGGTCTATTATGCTCGGCTCCATTGCCAATGGTGTTACCGAAGTACATGGGTTTCTTGAAGGCGATGATGCCCTAGCCACACTAGAAGCTTTTCGAGCAATGGGCGTTGTTATAGAAGGCCCCGATAATGGCCACGTTAAAATACACGGTGTAGGTATGAACGGTTTGCAAAAACCACAGGGTGATCTTTACGTAGGTAATGCAGGTACGGCAATGCGCTTATTGACAGGTTTAATGGCGGGGCAAAATTTTTCGGTGACTTTAACGGGTGACCGCTCTTTAACTAAGCGCCCAATGAATCGTGTTGCTGATCCGCTACGTGAGATGGATGTTGTAATTGATACGGCCGATGAGGGTCGACCACCGATGACGATTCATGGGGGTAGCCCAACAGCCATTCATTACGATATGCCAATGGCGAGTGCTCAGGTAAAGTCATGCTTATTGCTTGCAGGCTTATATGCCAAAGGTGAAACATCGGTAACCGAGCCTGCTCCTACACGCGATCATACCGAACGCATGTTGCGTGGTTTTGGCTATGACGTGCAAACCCAAAAGGTTGAGGGTAAAAATCATATCTCTTTAGTCGGTGGCGGCCAGCTAGATGCCATTACCATTGATGTGCCAGCAGATATCTCATCGGCTGCTTTTTTTATGGTGGCAGCTTCTATTGCACCAAACTCTGATATTACGCTTCAGCATGTGGGCATTAACCCAACGCGCGACGGCATTATTAGTATTTTAAAATTAATGGGTGCTGATATTACTTTGCATAACGCCCGTGAAGTGGGTGGCGAACCAGTCGTCGATATTCAAGTGCGCAGTGCAAACCTCAAGGGCATTAATATACCTGAGGAGTTCGTACCTTTAGCAATTGATGAGTTTCCTGTTTTATTTGTGGCCGCTGCCTGTGCTGCGGGTACAACGGTATTGACGGGTGCTGAAGAATTACGAGTCAAAGAAAGCGATAGAATTCAGGCAATGGCAGATGGCTTACAAACCTTAGGCATTGATGCGCAACCAACACCCGATGGTATGATAATAGTCGGTGGCCAATTAACTGAAGGTGAGGTTGAAACTCACGATGATCATCGTATTGCAATGGCTTTTGCCATGGCCGGATTGCGTGCTACGGGCCCGATTATTATTAATAATTGCGCGCATGTGGCAACGTCTTTTCCTGGGTTTGTTGAGTTATCTCAACAGGCAGGCATTAAAATAAAAGAAAAGCTGAGTTAAAAAGCTTATATAAGTGCAATTCGTCCTCGGCCCCATGATTTCTTATTTTACGCCCGTTTAATGGTTTGCCGCAGGCCTTGGGCCCCAGACACGCAGTGATTGGGGTGTCTTTTAGAGTTAAGAGAGGTTTGGGCAAGCAAATCTTTCTTATCGAGGCCTGACGACCCCGGCCTTCATAGTCATGATTTGACGTTTGTCTATAGTGATATAAAGAAATGAATAGATAAATAATTTCGCCTAAGGGCGAGTTCATTTCTTTGTAT
>CAXMPB010000251.1:0-6328 GCA_964195035.1 Cellvibrionaceae bacterium
GACCCTTTTGGCAATTCATTAATTCCAACCGCGGCACGTGCTGGATACGGAGTATCAAAATATTGAGCCATCACTTCATTAACTGTTGCAAAGTTACTTAAATCAGTTAAATAAATATTTAACTTAACGATATCGGCCAAACCACCATCTGCTGCTACGCAAACGGCTTTTAAATTTTTAAACACTTGGTGTGTCTGTGCTTCAAAACCACCTTCAACCATCGTCATAGACGCGGGCTCTAGAGGAATTTGACCAGAAATGTAGACAGTATTATTGGTTTTAACTGCTTGCGAGTATGTACCGATTGCCTCGGGTGCTTGATCGGTAGAGATAATTGCTTTGTTTGTCATATTGATTACGCCAAATTGTTAATTAATGATTCGAATATACATGTGAATAAAAATATAAGTATAAGTGCCAACAGCAGGAATTACAAAATAAGCTAGTAACGCCTTATTGCTCCAGATAAATAATCTATTGTTCAGACAATTGCCTCGCGGCATCCACGGCAAAATAGGTGAGTATTGCATCAGCACCAGCGCGTTTTATTGCCATCAACGACTCTAAAATCACCGCATCGCTTAATATACCGGCATCGATGGCGCTCTTGTGCATACTATATTCACCGCTCACTTGATAGGCAAAGGTGGGGACCTGAAATTCATCTTTGATACGACGCACAATATCTAAGTACGGCATCGCAGGCTTAATCATCACCATATCGGCACCCTCGCTAATATCCATTGCAACTTCATGTAGTGATTCATTGGTATTTGCGGGGTCCATTTGATAGGTCATTTTATTAGCCTTACCCAACATGCCCGTAGAACCTACAGCATCGCGAAATGGCCCATAATAACTTGAGGCATATTTAGCAGAATACGCCAAAATTTGTACATTAATAAAGCCAGCTTCATCAAGTGCTACGCGAATAGCACCTACGCGTCCATCCATCATGTCAGAAGGGGCAACAACATCTGCACCGGCCCTCGCACAACAAACCGCTTGCCGAGTTAAAGCCTCAACGGTTATATCATTCAATACATAGCCGTTATCATCAATAATGCCGTCTTGGCCATGTGTCGTATAAGGGTCGAGAGCAGCATCGGTGATCACACCTAGATCTGGATACGCGCGCTTTACCGCGCGAACCGATCTGCATACCAAGCTGTCTGCGTTATAGGCCTCGCTGCCGTCAAGGGATCGCGCAGAATCATCAACACTCGGAAACAATGCGATCGCTTGTATTCCTAGTGCAACCACTTCTTCTAGCGCTTTTAATAACTCATCGACGCTATAGCGCTCTATACCGGGCATGGTCTTAATTGGAATTCGTAGGCCAGTACCCTCGACAATAAACATCGGATAGATAAAATCATTGGCACTTAATTGCGTTTCGCGGACTAGGCGACGAGAAAACTCATGAAAGCGATTGCGGCGCAAACGCGTAGCGGGGAACTGTCGAGACATACTAAACCCTGATAAATGGAATTGAATTAATTCTAACAGCGCTAGAGTATAACAAACCAGTAGTTTCAGCGCTCACATCACTATGGGCTTGGGCGCCTCCGTGTTAATATTCGCGCCTAGATTTATCACTCTGGTTTTTTCTTAGACCTATTCGTTTTCTCTTAAACCTAGGCTATTGTTATTTACTGCACAGCACTTTAATCTTAAGTATAGGAATTCATCATGAAAGTTACAGTTTTTGGTATCGGCTACGTTGGTCTAGTTCAAGCTGCAGTGCTTGCCGATGTCGGTCATGAAGTTTTCTGTGTCGATATTGACCAACATAAAATCGACCGCCTGAATGAAGGCTATATACCTATTTATGAACCCGGCCTTGAGCCTCTGGTAAAAGCAAATCATGCTGCTGGTCGGATACACTTTACAACGGATGCAAAGGCTGGCATTGAGTTTAGCGACGTACACTTTATTGCGGTAGGTACCCCGCCGGATGAAGACGGCTCCGCTGATTTAAAATATGTACTTGCCGTTGCCCACACTATCGCAACTCATATGACCCGCGAGACACTTGTGATTGATAAATCGACAGTGCCCGTTGGTACCGCCGATAAAGTAGCCACCAAAATACAAGACACATTAACCGCACGTGGCGCGACTCTTGGTTTTCATGTTGTTTCTAATCCCGAGTTTTTAAAAGAAGGCTCAGCCGTGAGCGATTGCCTAAAGCCTGATCGGATTGTGATTGGCACAGATGGCAACGAATACGCTAAAAACATTATGCGTGAACTCTATGAGCCATTTAATCGCAGCCACGAGCGCTTAATTTTTATGGATACGCGCAGTGCCGAACTCACTAAATATGCAGCCAACTGCATGCTCGCCACTAAAATTAGCTTTATGAATGAAATGGCAAACCTTGCTGAAAAATTAGGCGCTGATATAGAGATGGTTCGCCAAGGCATTGGCTCCGATGAACGTATCGGTTACCACTTTATCTACCCAGGCTGTGGTTACGGGGGATCTTGCTTTCCTAAAGATGTACAAGCACTCATTAAAACCTCTGAAAAAATTGGTTATGATTCTAAAATTTTAAAGGCCGTTGAAGCTATCAATAACCAACAAAAACAAAAATTATTTGAATATATTCAACGTCACTTTTGTAGCAACTCTGATAACAGTTCTGACACTAAAGACAACAACCAAGAGCTTCGAGGAAAAACCTTTGCGCTTTGGGGTTTATCCTTTAAGCCGAAAACTGACGATATGCGAGAGGCATCGAGCCGAGAATTAATGGAGGCACTTTGGGAGCATGGCGCTAAAGTTCAAGCCTATGATCCCGAAGCAATGGAAGAGTGCCAACGTATTTATGGCTCACGTGACGACCTAAAATTAGTGGGCACAAAAGAAGCTGCCTTAAAAGATGCCGATGCTTTAGTGATTTGTACCGAGTGGCAAAATTTTAAAGTACCTGACTTTAATATTATTAAGGATGAGCTAAGCGAGAGTGTTATTTTTGATGGGCGTAATCTTTATAACCCCGAGCGACTGGAAGAAAAGGGTATTACTTATTACGCAATAGGTCGCGGCCAATCTATTAAATAATCAGTATTATAAAGATTAAAATTTCGTCTTATAAGATATTAATAAGCTTGATCCTATCAATGAGAATAAAGTGTTGCCTTCGCCATTAGATAACAGTAAGACCCAAAAAAATGCTCAGCACTACGACGTTATTATTGTCGGTGCTGGCGCTGCAGGCCTATTGTGCGCATTTACTGCGGCACAACGAGGCCGACGAGTTTTAGTGCTTGAAAAAAGTAACAAGATTGGTAAAAAAATACTAATGTCTGGTGGTGGGCGATGTAATTTCACTAACTACACAATTGAAGCTGAACATTTTATATCAGGCAACCCACATTTTTGTAAGGCCGCGCTTAAACGTTATAACCAGTGGGACTTTATTGCGCTTGTCGACAAACATCAGATTGAATACGAAGAGCGAAAGCATACGCAACTATTTTGTAAAAATTCTGCCAAAGATATTTTGGCAATGCTGCTTAAAGAGTGTGAAGAATCAAAGGTAGAATTAAAAACTCATTGCGATATCACTTCTATTAACTGTATTACAAAAAGTGAAAACTCAACTTATAAAATAAACATGACACATAATACTCAAGAGCAGAGCTATACTTGTGAATCATTTGTTGTTGCAACAGGCGCATTATCTATTCCAACACTAGGAGGTAGTGGTTTAGGTTATAACCTTGCTAAACAGTTTGGGCTTACGCTTACTGAGCGTCAAGCCGGCCTCGTGCCTTTTATGTTTAGCGACTCACTTAAACCCTTTTGTGAAAGTCTTGCAGGACTAGCTATTGATATAAATATATCTTGCCTGCAAAACGATAAGAATAAACACCTTCATTTTTTTTCACCTAAGCAGCATCAATTACTGCCAAGTTTTACCGAGAGCATGCTATTTACTCACCGGGGCATCAGTGGGCCCGCAATATTACAAATATCTAATTATTGGTACCCCGGTGATGATATTGTTATTGATTTATTACCCAGCAGTAATGCTGGCGACTGGTTAATTAATAATAAAAGTAAGCAAGGCCGGATGAAACTTAAAACTTTATTACAACAAGTGCTGCCTAAAGCCTTTGTGAGTGAAATTATTAACTTATGGTGGCCGTCTTTGGCTGATAAAGCACTGGCAGAATTGAACGAAAAGATACTTGAAGCGATTGGCGAGAAATTAAATAATTGGATAGTAAAACCATCGGCAACCGAGGGTTATCGTACAGCTGAAGTCACATTAGGTGGTGTTTGTACCGATGACATCAGCTCTAAAACAATGGAAGCTAATCACCATAAAGGATTATTCTTTATTGGTGAAGTACTCGATGTCACCGGTCATTTAGGTGGCTATAATTTTCAATGGGCATGGTCGTCAGGCTATAGCGCTGGTATTGTTGTTTAATTTTAAAAAGAATTTTTATGCTACGACTTAATGAACTAAAACTACCGCTAAATCATAGCGATGTTGACTTAACATCAGCTATTATCCAGCGCCTACAAATTAATGCAGAAGACCTATTAAACGTCTCTATATTTAAGCGCAGTTATGACGCACGTAAAAAAACTAATATTTTTTTAATCTATCAAGTAGATGTTGAGCTTACCAAAAATATCGAAGTGAATATTTTACAGCAAGTGTCTCAAAAAAATGATGTTAGAAAAGATAACGTTAAGATAAGTCCCGATACCAACTATAAATTTGTTACTGATACATTGACTGATTTTCCTCAAAAGGATCATCATCGCCCTATTATTATTGGCTTTGGGCCCTGCGGCATTTTAGCGGCGCTTATACTGGCGCAAATGGGATTAAAGCCTATTGTGCTTGAGCGCGGGCAAGATGTTCGTACGCGCACCAAAGATACTTGGGACTTATGGCGCAAACGCAATTTACACGCCGAGTCGAATGTACAATTTGGCGAAGGCGGAGCAGGGACGTTTTCTGACGGGAAATTATGGAGCCAGGTTAAAGATAAAAAACACCTAGGCCGTAAAGTACTCATAGAGTTTGTAAAAGCTGGGGCGCCCCAAGAAATTTTATATGTCAGTAAACCGCATATCGGCACCTTTAAGCTCGTCAAAATGGTTGAAAATATTCGCGCCGAAATTATTCGCCTCGGTGGTGAGATTCGCTTTGGTCAAAAGGTAGAAAAAATTCATCGCGAATCAAGTGATAATGAAACTTATGATGGCCAAATTACAGGCGTTACTCTACACAATGGCGAGACTTTAGCTAGCCGTCATATTGTTTTAGCTATTGGCCATAGTGCCCGCGACACCTTTCAAATGTTATTGGATCAAGGCATATATTTAGAACCCAAACCCTTCTCAATTGGTTTTCGTATCGAGCACCCCCAATCGTCTATCGATAAGGCACGTTTTGGCGAAGCAGCAGGTCACCCAATTTTAGGTGCCGCTGATTATAAACTTGTGCACCACTGTAAAAATGGTCGCAGTGTTTATAGCTTTTGCATGTGTCCAGGTGGCACTGTTGTAGCGGCTGCCTCTGAGCCCGGCCACCTTGTTACCAATGGTATGTCTGAATACTCTCGCAAAGAACGCAACGCCAACTCCGCTATTGTTGTTGGCATTTCGCCCGAGCTAGATTACCCAGAACATGTATTAGCGGGTGTTGATTTACAGCGCAAACTAGAATCTCTTGCGTATACCTTAGGTGGCGAAAATTATAATGCGCCGGCGCAGCTAGTAGGCGACTTTTTAAAAAATACACCCTCGCAAGCACTTGGTAGTGTTACACCATCTTATAAGCCAGGCATTAGTCTTGGCGATCTGTCAAAAGCATTGCCTGCGTTTGCAATAGAAGCTATTCGTGAGGCTATACCCGCCTTTGATAAAAAGATAAAAGGCTTTGCCTTTAACGATGCTATTTTAACAGGTATAGAAACCCGAACTTCATCGCCAGTTTCTATTAAACGCGATAAAAGTTTTCAAAATATAAATACAAAAGGTTTATATCCCGCTGGCGAAGGCGCAGGCTATGCCGGTGGTATTTTATCGGCAGGAATAGATGGTATTAAAGTAGCCGAGGCCATTGCTCTTGATATTGTAAATTCGATTAAGCACTAATTTTTTACAGCTCACCATCCATAATTTTTGCTCGCTGCTTACTACCAATTCTTTTTTAGTTATTTTTTTTCAACAAAGGCACCAAATTATTCCAAATATTGTTAAGTAACTGCGGCTGTGCCTTGGCCGTGGGATGAATACCATCGCTTTGCATTAGCGTGGGGTTTGTTGCAACCCCTTCGAGGATAAAGGGCTC
>CAXMPB010000252.1:0-12922 GCA_964195035.1 Cellvibrionaceae bacterium
AATCTCAACTTCCAAATTATGGCGCTGACAAAGGTCGATCCAGCGATGAGAGAACATGCCGTAGCGAGCAATAAGCACCTTGTCGCCAGAAGACAGAGTGTTACAAATCGCCGCTTCCCAGCCGCCAGTACCCGTTGACGGAAAAGTAATAATTTCGCCAGTTTCGGTTGCGAAGATACGCTTAAGGTCGTTAAGTACCGGAGCAAGAGTTGCGACAAAATCCGGAGAACGATGATCGCGGGTCTGGACGTGCATAGCATTAAGCAATCGACCGGGAATATTAGTTGGGCCTGGTATAAAAACCGGATTTTGATCAGACATTGTGATTTGCTCCGTTAGTTTTGATAATTTATTTTAATGGTTGGCATTATCGTTTTGATTCAGTAAAACGCTTGTCAACTGTATGTGATCTACTTTATGCGCATACTGGAGTTTTCGCAATACGAGATGATTTCACGATATGGAATTTATTATTTATGCATAATGATTTCTTTTATCTATATGATAAGTATGAATTTTTATATTAATAACAATTTTTTCATTTTTCATATTCTGAAATACTGTTAATTTAATACCATTATGTGGAATTTTGTGTAGAATTGGGCTCAATAATTTTATATGTTTTGCAAAAGGTCAAGTGAACATAATGTCTACAAATAACTCGAAATCGGAAGTTCGTATTCAGGTCATCGATCGCGCATCACTGTTGCTTGATGCAATTTCTCGCTATTCCAAGCCGGTAAAATTAAAGGTGCTTAGCGCAGAAACTGGCTTGCATCCATCTACGGCCCATCGAATTTTACAATCGTTGATCGATAACCGGTTTGTTGATCGGGATAACGGAGGTGACTATCAACTAGGGCAGCGGTTCTTACAATTGAGTAATCGTCTTCATACTGATATCGATATTCGTGCTGTGGCCTTGCCGTATATGAAAAAGCTACGAGATAAGTTTGACGAGACAATTAATCTGACGATACGAGAAGGTGATGTGGTTATTTACTTCGAAAAAGTTACCCCCAATCGCATGATGCATGTACAGCAAATAGTCGGTAGCAGGGCGCCGTTACATATAACGGGAGTAGGCAAGCTGATATTGGGTATGAGTGGCAGCGATGAGATACAAAGTTATGCTCAGCGCACTAATCTACCCGCTTATACGAGAAATTCATTTTCGTCTTTGCCAACACTTATCGAGGAGTGTTTGATAAGTATCCAGCGCGGCTATGCGCTGGATAACGAAGAAGCAGAAATTGGTGTGGGTTGTATTGGGGTGCTCCTGCATGACAGATCTGAGAATGTCATCGCAGGGCTTTCGGTATCGGCCCCCATAGAGCGCCGCAAAGACGTGTGGGTGGCCGACTTAGTTGCAGCGGGAAAATCAATCTCTGCCGAGCTTGGACACTTATCTCAGTAGTGATTCTATCTGCAGTAATAGGCCTATATTAAAGTTAAGGCAGGCCCGCTTATTTAACGCCACTTGTTAGCTAAATAAGGGCCTTATTGGTTCTCGTAAGAGCGGTATCTGTCACTCTATGTTCTGTATCTGCTCGCGCATCTGCTCGATTAATACTTTAAGTGACACGGCAATTTGTGTGGTATCACTGGTGAGCGATTTAGACGAGAGCGTATTTGCTTCTCTATTAAGTTCTTGCATCATAAAATCTAGTCTTCTGCCAATAGCGCCTTTTTGACCAAGGATATGGCGGACTTCAATTAGGTGCGTATCGAGTCTATCGAGTTCTTCGGCAACATCTGCTTTATTGGCAAGTATCGTAATTTCTTGCTCTACTCTATTTTCGTCCAGTTCAGTTTTAAGTTCATCTAAGCGCTGTTTAAGACGGTCTTTTTGTGCGGCTAAAATAGCCGGCATTCTTTCACGAACTTGAACGACGAGCACGGCTATCTCATCCAAGCGCACATCGATTAAATTTTGTAACTCTTGGCCTTCGCGGGCTCGGTGTTTGATTAAGCTTTTAAGTGCTTGCTCGAGTAAATTTTTTGCGAGTGCTTGAATAAGGTCTGTATCGATAGTTGCTTGCGAAATTACCCCCGGAAATTGAAGTAGGCGCACGGCATCGATTGGCGCTGTGTCATTATGTAATTGTTTGACCTGCTCGGCTGCGCTCAGTAGCGTTTTTAATACATCTTTGTTAATGCTCAAAGCATCGGGCGAGTCGTTATTGAGCGAGACTTGGAAGCTGACATCGACTTTGCCACGTTGCAATTGTTTGCGCAATTGGTCGCGAACAATAGGTTCAAGTGAGCGAAGGGTCTCTGGCAAGCGGATCGAAGGTTCAAGGTAACGGTGATTAACGCTACGAATTTCACAGCTGACATCTCCCCAGCTTTCTTGTCCACTGGTTCTTGCAAAGCCCGTCATACTATTCGTCATTTATTTGCTCTCTTTTTACATTAATACTGAAGATTATATTTGCTCACGATACTAACATAGAGCTTGTTGTGGTTGAGTGATAACTCGCTTGTTAAGTGTAGGTGATGATTCTAAAAACTGAAGTTGAGCCACTCATGGGTATCCATTCCCCTGTGGCATTGGTGCGTCGTGCACATCATCACGAAAGTCTGCACAAGTTTTTTAGCGCCAACTTAAGATTTTTAGCCGACCGCTGTTAACCTATGGTGGGATTTCTCGAAACCTTTTTCTTTAAACCTAGCCCTGTAATGTCGTGATTAGCATTAAAGCCAATCACGTAAATGGCTGTCGGGGCAATATCGATACCCATGGCAGATTTATACATTATTGCCGTAGTACATAAATGGTGTGGTTGGCTAGGCGTCTACATTAAAGGATTATAATTTGTCAGTTATGGCAGTTTATAAGCGATCAATGATTTAGGTAAACCCATAAACCACTCGTGCTTATGTTTAGCCTCTTTGAATAATGAAAAAAACATACTTGAGTTTAATATTCGGGCACTTTCGATGACGTTGACAGCGTCACTTATGTTTTTTTGACGGCTCATATGCCCTAATGAAACTCTTTGTATCAGCCATATACGCATAGGTTCAGGAAGCCAATGGAAAGCTGGAGTGAGAAAGTGAGGTTCAATTGGAAACCAAAAGTTTGGGGTTTGCACATAGTAGGCTGGAGCCAGGCGTTTTATCTCGCTACTAAGGCGAGACATGCGTTCCCAAGTCCCAACATGTTCAATGACAGAGTTGCAATGAACTAAATTATAGGACATTGAGTCGTATTGGCTCATGTCACATCCATCTGCAATGATATGCTTAAAACGTCCTCGATTTGAAGCTAGTTGTTCTGAATGATCTATCTCATTTGTTAATTCAGATGAATAATTTACTAATGTTATTTCAACATTATTTTCTTCCAAAAAATTTTCGGGGAAAATGTTCCAATAACTTTGACGCCCTCCAATATCTAGAATTGTTACCTTGTTAACTCGGTTTTTAGAAGCACGAATTAATTCCATGATTAGAACGGCTCTTCTTCTACGGAACCATGATCCGACTGAATTGATTGAGTTGTAATCGGTTAAATTGCGCAATGAAATTTTGGATGTAGACATTAGATAACCCTCTTTAAATTATTAGAGACGTACTTATGGAGCGCAAGTTTCTTGCCAACTTTTTTAGATAAAAAGAATCTCTGACATTGTATTAATTTTTTCGTATAGATCGTGAGTGTTCATCAAATAATCACTATGAATAGGCGATTAGTGGGGATATACATCTTGATGTTGCCGCCGTCTTAAAGAGTCTGTTGAGGTTAGAGGAGACGAGATCGATTTTTATTATGAAAATATTCGTATTTTGCATAGTTTTTCTCTTTGCAAAATAAGAAATTAATGAGTAATGCTACTTATAAAAGACTCAGTTTTTATAGGATCAACTTAAAGTTTATAGGATCAAGTAGGGTTTTTAGGATAACGATGCGTTAGACTGCGCGCTAAATACTGTCACTCTCAAGTAAGGAATAACTATGTCTCGCCCAAGTGGTCGCAATCCCAATGATTTACGCACTGTAAGCTTTACTCGCAATTTTACCAAACATGCCGAGGGCTCTGTATTAGTTGAGTTTGGCGATACAAAAGTTATTTGCACAGCCAGTATTGAGAGTGGTGTGCCAGGGTTTTTGCGCGGTAAAGGTCAGGGTTGGATTACTGCAGAATACGGTATGTTGCCGCGCTCGACAAATACACGGATGGGTCGCGAGGCCGCTCGTGGCAAGCAATCGGGACGCACCGTCGAGATACAAAGACTCATTGGTCGCTCGCTGCGAGCTGCCGTTGATCTTAGTGTGCTGGGCGAGAATACCATTATGATTGATTGCGATGTTATTCAGGCAGATGGCGGCACACGGACGGCTTCTATTACTGGTGCATCTGTTGCCTTAGTTGATGCGATTAATAAAATGATCAGTGCTGGCAAATTAAGCGCTAACCCAATGAAGCGAATGATTGCCTCGGTGTCTGTAGGTATTTATAAGGGCGAGGCAGTGCTCGACTTAGATTATCCAGAAGATTCCGCCGCCGATACCGATATGAATATCGTGATGGCCGATGATGGTGGCATTATTGAAATTCAAGGTACGGCCGAGGGCGAACCTTTTAGCGAGGACGAATTTGCTAAAATGCTTAGCTTGGCTAAACAAGGTATTACAACGTTGAATGGTCTACAAAAAGCAGCTTTAGCCTCTTAATACCGCCTTCATTTTATAAATATAGCGTCTAAACTTATCTTTTTAGGCGTTAATTCCCGCTAAAATCCATAAGCGAGCTCAGTCTTTGAGTTTGCGTGTTAGCTAGACGTCGCCAGCCAAGTATGACAAAGACATCTAATAATGTATTCACTCTATTTATCCCTAATAATATTGAGAGAGAAATCAAAAGCTAGCGTCTTTTTTAAAAAATAGAGTAAAGTTTTTGAAGTGTCGTCGTGTCTATTAGCAAGCTTTGATCTGTGTACAGAAATAACATTAAGCCTAAGGGTAAATGTTTTCTAACAATTCTCCATAACTCCCAGCCTTAGACTATAGTTAATGTTCTTGGAGGCTATAAATCCTTCAAATTCTAAAGGATTTAAATATTTATGATCAAAAAACTATCTGTTAAGTGGCAAATTACCCTTCTGAGTGCTTTATTCATCCTTATTTCAATTTTTACAACTTACTCAGTTATTAACACACTAGACCAACAGCGGCTGGATAGCCGAGTTATCAATATTGCCGGACGTCAGCGTATGCTGATCCAGAAATTTACCAAAGAAGTATTCCTGCAGCGAATAATCGCCAACAATCAAAGACCCTTCGAAAAAACTGGAAAGTTGTTTACTGTATCGCTTAAGGCACTGCGTAATGGCGGTGACACCTTTGCCGACTTAGGTATGAACAAACCGATAAGCTTACCACCTACTAATGATCAGACTGCATCGGATGGCTTGGCTCGCGTTGACGCAATGTGGCAAACCCAGCAATTAGCATTAATAGCCATGCTGTCTCAAGCTACAATATCTGATGAAGAATTGAAGGCGCTTAATAAAAAGTCTGATCAATTATTAGGTGCGATGAATAAGGTGGTTGGCCTATTGGCCAAGGTCTCGCAGACCAAGGTAGAGCAATTGATCAGTAAGGCTAAGTTGATGTTGTTAGGAACCATTATTTTCGGTGCCTTGCTAAGCTATTTTATTATTACCTCTGTCACCCAACCGCTGCAAGCACTGATCCGAGCTTCAGAGGCTTTTGATGCGGGAGATTTGAGTTATATCGTTCCAGAAGAGTTGCGGCAAGGAGACAACGAAATCAGTGTTTTGGCGCGAGCAACTGAAGCTATGCGCAGTAGATTAGAGAATTTGCTACGTTCTATAAAGCAAAGTAGTCTAGAAATGAAAAATACCGCTCAACAGGTCTCTTATATCTCTAAGACGATCATTAACGCTGCCGAGGACCAGGACAGCAAATCCGAACAGGTGCAGGATTCCGTTAATTCATTATCTAAAATTGCCGTCATCGTTCGCAAAGAGGTAGTGCAAGCTTCAGAATTTGTAAAACGCAGTGAAGCAAAAGCGGCCGAAGGCATTATCGCTGCCCGCAACAATATTACCGAGCTGGATATTGCGGTAGAGGGCGTTAATGAAGCGTCTGACACGATACAAAAGCTCAGAGAGTCAGCGGACGAGATGCATAATATTGTCGATTCGATTCAAAAGATCGCCGCACAAACGAACTTGCTCGCACTGAATGCCGCAATCGAAGCTGCAAGAGCCGGCGAGCAAGGCCGAGGCTTTGCAGTCGTCGCCGATGAAGTACGCACCTTGGCCTCGCGAACGTCCAGTTCTACCGATGAAATCACCACGCTTATCGAAAGCTTCAGCTCTAAAGTCGGTAATTCTGTGTCTTCAATGGCGGGCCTTGTCTCACAGGTGCATAAAATTCAAGGCAACTCCCTTGCTACCATTAAAAGCTTTGAGGAGATGAGTCAGGATGTGGCCAATACAGCCGGCAGTAATCAACAAGTGCTTCAGTATAATGAACAGCAAACGGGACAGGTCACGGAACTATCGGAGCAGTTTCAGGTATTATTTACGGCCCTAGAAGGTAGTTCTAGCAAAGCTGACTCTACCTCACTAATTGCCGAGAGCCTATACAGCAGTGCCGAAAATATGATTCACAGCGTAAGTGCTTACACAGTAGGTCAAATAGACACGCGGTCTAATCATGATAGTCAAGAATTGCGCCAGCAGCCACGTGCAAAAAGTAATGTGGCAGCAGTCATACATACGGCTTCAGGTGTTAATATTAATGTGTTAATTGAAGATGTGAGTCTCACTGGCTGTAAAGTTATCGCCAAACAAGCGCTTAATGAAGAATTTCTATCGCTCACTTTACGTATTCCGTCAACTGATATGAACAGCTATGAAAGCCAGAAGGAATTGAAGTTGAATGCCGAGATTGTACACGATGGAATAGGTGCGGCCCTCGATAGCAAAGATATGCGCTATCACTATGGTCTGAAGTTTGCCGACACCAAAACAATAGATAAGCAACAGATCGCGTTATTAATTAGCTATTATGTCGATATTAGTTAACACAAGCTAGCGTTGGCCTATCGACTCTTTACCCATCTAATGTGTGTGTTTAGGGTTGAGCGATCTTCAAAAAATAGCTTTAATCTTTGAAGCCTAATGACACGGACAAAAAATCAGTGCCTTACTATAAGTATAGGCACTTAAATTCGACTGTTTAGGCGCTAAATGTCGCTAAAAGCCTATAAAAAATCCAGCTCTTTGATTTTTCGTGTTAGCGTATTACGCCCCCAGCCTAGTAAGTCAGAGGCATCTTTTTTACGCCCAGAGGTGTGTTTAAGTGCGATATCAATCAGCGCACGTTCAAAAATAGGAACGGCTTCATTTAATATGTTGGTATTGCCGCGAGCCAACGAGTTATCGGCCCAATTTCGTAGCGATTTTTCCCAGTTTTCTTCTGCTATTTCAGTCGCAGGTGTCTCTAATAACTCTGGTGGCAGGTCATCGATATGAATTTCGCGGCCAGCAGCCATTACTGTTATCCAGCGACAGGTGTTCTCTAATTGGCGGACATTACCTTGCCAAGGTAGGTTACATAAATATTTCTCGGCATCGGGTAGCAATGTTTTCGGTTCTACATTTAGGTCTGCTGCCACTTTTTTGAAAAAATATTGAGATAGCTTTGGAATATCTTCGCGTCTGTCGGCAAGCTTGGGTATGTGCACACGAATAACATTAAGCCGGTGGAACAAATCTTCTCTAAAAGTATTGGTCGCAACTAAAGCTTCTAAGTCCTGATGGGTTGCTGCAATAATGCGCACGTCAACCATAACCGGTGTATGACCACCTACCCTATAAAATTCTCCGTCGGCCAATACACGCAATAGTCGGGTTTGGGTGTCGGCGGGCATATCGCCTATTTCATCTAAAAATAAAGTGCCACCATTTGCCTGTTCAAAGCGTCCTTGGCGTTGATTTGTCGCTCCCGTAAAGGCACCCTTTTCGTGACCAAATAATTCAGACTCTATTAAATCTTTGGGAATAGCCGCCATATTGAGTGCAATAAAGCGCTCTTTTTTACGAGGACTGTGGGTGTGCAGCGCTTTTGCAACAAGTTCTTTCCCCGTGCCAGACTCGCCATTAATAAGCACAGTAATATTTGATTGAGATAGTCGCCCAATGGCACGAAAGACTTCCTGCATCGCCGGTGCCTCGCCGATAATCTCGCTACTAATGTCTTCTTCATCCTCATCAATTTTATGGTTGGGGTTATTTTCTTGTGCAAAAGCTAGGGCGCGGCGAGTAACTGCTACAGCTTCATCTATATCAAAGGGCTTGGGTAAATACTCAAAGGCCCCACCCTCGTAGGCAGATACTGCGCTTTCTAGGTCTGAGTGAGCGGTCATGATGATAATGGGTAAATGAGGGTGATCTTCTTTAAGCTGTTTTAAGAGATCAATACCGTTAATACCCGGCATGCGCACATCGCTCACAATTGCGGTAGGCTCTGAGCTTTTTAATTGCTTGAGAGCGGCATCCCCGCTCTCAAAGGTTGTAATGTTCCAGCCCTGTTTAGCTAATGCCTTTTCGAGTACCCAGCGAATAGAGCGGTCGTCATCAATAATCCAAATGTCTTTAGATTCTGACTCAATAGAGCTACTTGTCGTATTTGCTATCATTGGTATTATCTCGTCTTACTTATCTAATCTAAAGGTTTTTAGGTGTATGGTTCTCTTTGATTCTCAGGAGGTCTAATCTGTTAATCAAGAGGTATATAGATCGAAAATTGGGTATCGCCCAGCTCGCTCTCACACTCAATTAGACCTTTGTGCTGGTTAATTAATTGTTGCGATATAGAAAGGCCAAGGCCTGTGCCCTGAGCACGTCCAGAAATCATGGGGTAAAATATATCTTCGGCAATATCCTTGGGAATACCCGGGCCGTTATCGGCAATAGTGATACAGACTACAAGTGGATAGTGCCTGCGACCGATAGTAAATTGTCGTTGAATACGAGTAGAAATCGTAATCGTTTTGGCTTTATTGTCGGGCTGGCTATTAAGTGCCTGCTTCGCATTACGTACAATATTGAGCAGGGCTTGTATGAGTAATTCAAGATCCCCTTTTATGTCGGGTATGCTGGGGTCATAATTGCGATCAAGGGTAATGCGGCCTTTAGTTTCTGCATAAATTAAGGTGATTACACGCTCTAATATTTCGTGAATATTAACATCGATAAAATCCATGGGCTGCCTTGGCCCTAGCATCCGATCCACTAGGTTTCTGAGCCTGTCAGACTCGGCAATGATCACATTGGTGTAGTCTTTTAAGCTGGGGTCATCACTAATTTCTTCGAGCTCTTTTTCGAGTAATTGCGCCGAGCCGCGAATACCACCCAAGGGATTTTTTACCTCGTGAGCAAGGCCGCGGATGAGATTGCGAGTGGTGCTTTGCGAGGCAATTAGAGTTTCTTCTCGGCTAATTTGTAAGAGGCGGTCTAGTGGTTGTATTTCAAATAATATTTGACTCGTCTCTAATAGAGGCGTCACGGTGTAATCGACAGTAATAGTTTCATTGTTGGCGAGCCGCCAGCGCGCCCTGCGCTTAGTGTAGGGCGAGTTATCTTTTAATGTCTGAGCTGCTTTTTCTAATGATGTACTATTCTCATTGCTGTGGATCTCATGGTACAAATATTGGATTGAGATACCACGTATTTGGTTAAGGCTCATTTGCAATAGCTCTTCACAAGCTGGATTCATATAAACGAGATGTAGTTGGTCATCTGCCACAATAATAGCGGTGGTGAGATTATCGAGTAATATCTTATAGTCTGGCGACATATTCATATTGATCTAATTACTATTTTTGCGACTAGCAAGCGACTTAGCGTAGCGTTGACATTCTATGTAACCCATTTTTTTTTTGAGTCAATAATAATTATCAGAGCAATTATTAGGCCATGCGCTAAGGGGCCGAATTAATAGGCTTGTTGCAGGCTCAGTATAAAGTGTTTATTTTTATTTGCACTATTTCGGTGCGCTCAAAAATTTTGTAAAATAGTCGGCGCTCTAAAAAGTCGCATAAATAAAAGCCCTAAGAAAGCATACTTTTATAAAAGAAACTGTAGAGCTACGTCTAGTTAGTGCTCATCTATAAATACCTCGTCGCGAGGACAAAAAAAACCCCGCATAAGCGGGGTTTTAAGTTTGGTGTAAACTAACTAGTGTCTACTTGTTGTCACAATTAGCAACTATAGTACATATCAAACTCGATAGGATGAGTTGTCATGTTTAGTCTTTCAACTTCGCCACGTTTTAGCTCAATATAAGCATCGATCATATCGTTATCGAAGACACCGCCAGAAGTTAAGAAGTCGCGATCTGCATCTAATGAATCGAGCGCTTCTTCTAGGCTTGCACAAACGGTTGGGTACTCAGCTAGCTCTTCTGGAGGAAGATCATAAAGATCTTTATCTGCAGAATCGCCTGGGTGAATTTTATTTTTAACGCCGTCAAGGCCAGCCATTAACAATGCAGAGAATGCTAAATATGGGTTGGCAGTTGGATCGGGGAAACGAGTCTCGACACGTTTTCCTTTAGGTGAGGTCACATAAGGAATACGAATAGATGCAGAGCGGTTACGTGCTGAGTAAGCCAAAATAACAGGTGCTTCGTAGCCAGGAACTAGGCGCTTGTATGAGTTAGTTGAAGCATTACAAAATGCATTTAGTGCTTTAGCGTGCTTGATAATGCCGCCAATGTAGAACAGCGCCGTTTCACTTAAGCCTGCGTATTCATCGCCGGCAAATTGGTTGACGCCGTCCTTAGCATAAGACATATGAACATGCATACCGCTACCGTTATCGCCAACAATTGGTTTTGGCATAAAAGTCGCTGTCTTACCGTAAGCATGAGCAACATTGTGTACACAGTACTTAAGAATTTGAACTTCGTCAGCTTTCTTAGTGAGCGTGTTTGCGCCAACACCGATTTCACATTGACCAGCAGTACCTACTTCGTGGTGATGAACTTCGATGTAAAGGCCCATTGCTTCCATTGCGCCACACATTGCGCCACGAATGTCGTGAAGTGAATCAACAGGAGGTACTGGGAAGTAACCACCTTTAACGCCTGGGCGGTGACCCATGTTTCCGTCTGGAAAGGTAGCGTCTGAAGACCAAGCGGCTTCTTCTGAATTGATTTTGTAAGAAGAACCTGACATGTCAGATTTCCATTTCACATCGTCAAATACAAAGAACTCAGGCTCGGGGCCAAATAATGCTTTGTCTCCAAAGCCGCCAGAGGCAAGGTAGGCTTCAGCACGTTGTGCAATAGATCGTGGATCGCGGTTGTAACCTTCGCCCGTAAGTGGCTCAACAATACTACAGCGAACGATGATGGTCGGCTCATCAGTGAACGGATCCATAATTGATGTGCTGTCGTCTGGCATTAAAATCATGTCTGATTCATTAATACCTTTCCAGCCAGCGATTGAAGAGCCGTCGAGCATTTTACCTTCTTCAAAGAAGCCTTCGTCCACTTCCCCATGAGGGATGGTAACGTGCTGTTCTTTACCGTTAGTATCTGTAAAGCGTAGGTCTATCCACTTAACTTCGTTTTCTGTGATTAGGCTAAGAGTTTGTGTCGACATATTAGTCCTCCGAAATGGCTGTCGTTTATAAATAGTTGTCAATCGTGATTAAAGTTTTTGGTGCTTATTATAACGTTTAACATTCCATAGCCATTAACGTAAATTAGCTTTGGAATATCTCGATACCCTGAAATTGCAATACTCTTAGCACAATTTATTGTTTGCGCTAAGGGTACAAATAGCTGCTTTTAGAATATTTATTGCTTGTTTTAATAAAAACATCGAACCAAAATAGTGCGCATCATTATTTCGCACCTTAGATCTTATCTGATTAGCTTAGTGCGCTATTATTTGTTATTGCCCTATTCTTTTAGTGCAATAACTCAACATTTTTGCGCATCAAGTTTTTTCTACGCGGGCAAGTCTACATTGTCTTCATCAAAAGCGCGATGTGTTAATATGCCACTCTTAATTATTCCATTTTCTTTATAACCATTGCTTTATAACTATGAATAAATCCTTACCAATTGTTGAAGGCCCGATTAGCTGTGAGGATCGCAGTAATGTAAAGGCTTTATTAGGCCGAACACCACGAGGTTTGGCCGCAATCAACGTTCGTACAAAAACAAATTTACCCGTTGTTATTCAAGTTGAATCAATGGTGAATAAGAAGCCGTTTCCGACCTTATTTTGGCTAGTCGATAAAAAGCTTAATTATGCGATCGATAAGTTAGAGGCAGGTGGTCTAATTGCAAGGCTACAGGCAAGTATAGATGGCTCGGATGCTCTGCAGCTCTCTCTAAGGCAAGATCATTTGGCGCATATTGCATTAAGAGCTAAGCTAATGCTGCCTGCACAAAAAGAGGCGCTGAGCGCCTTAGGTTTTGCCGATGTATTTAAAAATAGAGGAATCGGTGGCATCGAAAACTTTACACGTATTCGTTGCTTGCATACTTATTACGCCGCCCATTTAGTCGTATCGAATACTGTTGGCCGCTTGCTTGATGAATATTGGAGCGAGCGAGACATTTATTTCGATCACTTTTAGTGCTTTGAATACACCGGTAAGGCTTTGTCGGGGGTCTCTTTAACGCTTTCATTGCTTAAGGCCATTATTTATAATAAATTTCAGCTAAATCACCGATCAGCATCTACACTTGGGAGCCAGTCATTAATTAAAGATGTAGTGCATGAGTGCGAACAAAAAAACCAAAGGCAATGCTAAAGGTCAGCCAGCAGACCAGAAACTAGATCGTCGCAACAAGGTTATCTTGCAAGTGATTATATTGGTCACTGTATTGATAACGCTTGGTGCTATTTCATTCACCGCT